>NZ_JBFPDP010000050.1:0-35582 GCF_040830845.1 Sivoneniella epilithica UHCC 1019 | reverse complement strand
TTCATTCCCTCAAGTTTGGTGATGTACCTGTCCCTCAACGCCCCTAGCTATTCATCCCTCTATTCAGCAATGCCAGATTTACTAGCAATGCCCGCAGCCCAGCTGTATTCCAAAATCGAGTTCGATTGAACTTGAAAACCAGTTTTACCGGCAAAGATTTGCTGTTAACTCGATTATCGGCTGGCAACGTCAAATTATTTGAAGGCGATTTTGTTGATATTAACAATGTGACAATTCCTCTTACTCCTGCGTTGCAATCGGCACAATTTGGGGCTGTTGGTAGCAATAGAGTAAGTCTTGACTGGTTGGCTTACTTTACTAATTTGGGAGATAAGCTAAAAGTCTATATTCCTGCAACGGGTGGTCTTCATTATGACTATTTGCCAACCATTAATCCTGCGTTAGATTCTGGTGATTCAGGAGACACAACACTGTCAATGTTCGGTCAACGTAATCCTATTTATTCAATTGGTGGTGGTACGGGAATTGGGCTTAACTATGCCATTGGCAATGGAATCAATTTAAGTGCAGGTTATTTAGCAGGTAACGCCAATAGTTCAGCGAGTGGCAGCGGTCTATTCAATGGTGATAATAGCTTTCTCGCACAAATTAGCTATGTCTCTAAAAATTCTCCGTTCCAAATTGGTTTGACCTACGTTAATGCGTACAAAAAGTCTGGAGCTATTTTTGATGGAAATGTTGGGCAAGTTGGGCAAATTGGTACTGTTAGTGCAAACAATTCAACACCATTTTCTGATTTAAACGGGAATGCGAAAGTGAATGCATACGGCGTGTCCATTGCTTATCAATTTAGCCCTAAATTTGTCGTAAATACATTTGGTAGCTACATTAACGCAAAAGCACCATCTCCAAAAAGAGATGGAAATGCCGCTGCTGATGCTGATATTTATACTTATGGTTTAGGTCTTTCCTTTCCTGATTTTGCTTGTAAAGGCAACTTGCTTGGGCTTGTCATTGGTGTTCAGCCGTACTTATCATTCACAGGTTTACGCGAACCTTTGCACATTGAAGCATTTTATAAATATAGAGTAAACGATCACATTTCTATCACTCCTGGTGTTATTTGGGTAAGACGTCCTCTTCAAGCGACTTTTGGAGGCACCCTTGATAATAGTGATGCAATTGTTGGCGTTATTCGCACCACTTTTACATTCTGACTACATTCAGACACCTGATTAACTGACAAATCTCAGAATTAATTGCCTAAAACGCCCTTTCCCTAGCCCTCTCCCAATTTCTCCTGGTTGCGAAATCTCTAGCTTTACAAGCTTGTTGAGTAAGTTCCAATTTCCCGGAACAGGCAGGGAAACTAGAGTCGATCGCACTAACGAGAAAGGCTGGCAAGGCGATCAGCAATCCAGATTTTGATGATAGATTGGCGGTTTACTCCAAGCCGTCTAGCTTCTTGATCTAATGCAGCAATCATCCATGTTGGAAAACCGACATCAATGTGCTGTTGTTCGTATCCCGGATGTTTTACTTGAGAGAGATCTAAAAGGTCAGTAATCTTTTCTCCATTATCAAATTTGGTGTCAAATTCGGTTGCTTTCATAAATTTCCACCTCTTCTACTACTACATAGGGAGATCTCATATCAATGAGCCAATTTTCATCAATGACTTCCAATTTGTCGTCTAAAATGAGGCTTAGTTCTCCAATCGTTGTTGCTTGTAATGGGTTCGGGGTAGCTGAATCGGCAGATGGGAGAATGGTAAGAGAGTATTTCAATTGTAGCCAGTTGGTATTACCAGTTTCTTTTGGGGTGAAACCCAAAGAAATGTTAAGCAATTGTGGAATGGGAAGTTGGGTGAAGCGAACCACTTCGTAAAATTGGTCGTCCTCGTCCCAGTAGCCGTTAATTTTTGCTTGACAGCTTTGGAGATGGTGGCTGGCAAACTGGTTGGGGTTGATTTGCTCTAGGGTTTGGGTGACGCTATGCCAGATTGGATGCTCTTGAAGGGTGTTAATCATAGAAATTGCCTCATTAATGATTGGTCATTTTGCCTGGGAAATGAAGGATTCCTTCTACTGTTTTGCCGTGAAATCGGCGATCGCCACCTTTGCCAAGAATTTTAGATTTGAAGTCGTAGTCAGGTTCTTCGGAGGGCACAAGTCCAGTATTGCCTTTGGGTGGCACAAGTCCTTTGGTGATGGCTCGGAGATGTTTACCGACCGCATCGTAGAGGATGCCGAGTTTGATTTGGTGGATACCGAAGGAAATGAGCCTGCCTTCTGAGGATTGGTAGATTTCATCCGGTTGAATCTCTTGCCAGGTGTTGGGTAGTTCAGGTGGTTCGGCTTCACAATCGCTCATGGTGAAGGATAGGGTAACTGGCATCGCTTTATCGTAACAAGCGATCGCTCGTCTTTCCTCAACCGCGATCGCCTCTTTCTCGCTTAAGCCGCAAAAACTCGTCCCACGGTGCTGTCACCCAGGCATTGGTCACAGATTTTGGTTGAAGCTGAACCATCAGTAAAAAATGTGATTTCGATAAAGCCTATCACTGAAAATTTTGAAACGCTTGACTAAATTAGGTTTAGAGTAGTACTTATGTTCTTGTGAGGGAAATGGTGATGCCCCTAATTTACTCAATCTATCGTGTTGCAAACCCTTTTATTCCTCCAACCCTTCAGCCCTTTCGTCTTGCGGCAACAGCGCCAACACCTGATCAACAAATACTTGATGATCAATCACGGGCTTAGAAATGTAACCGTCTGCGCCGCTTTGCTTCAGAAAATTTTCGCGATCGCCCTCCATTGCGTGGGCAGTCACCAAAATAATCGGCAACTGAGCCGTATCAGGATCACTTTTCAACATTTGAGTAATCTTAATTCCATCCACCGACTTACCCTGGTAAACACTGCGCGACAACGACACATCCATTAAAATGATATCCGCCTCGCCCCCTTGGGCAATTTGCATCACCTCATCCACATTCTCGGTATGCTTTACTGCCAATCCGCCTCGCTTTTGCAAAATTTTTGAGAAAACCTTGGCATTCATCAGGTCATCTTCCACAATCAAAACTGTCTTCATCCTATGCTCCTTACTAATGGACTAATGGGTTTTAGCATTACGAAAGTTGGCAAAATAGCAAATAAGACCTTATATCAAGGAATTAGGGCGATCAGTTCTCAAGTTGCCATTATGCTAAATGGTGTCAGTTCTAGATTACACAACGCGCGTGAGAAGTGCAGATAGTAGGAAAAGCTCATGGCTAAACAATTAGATGTGTTTTCTGGTGGACAGGTCATTGCGACTGCTTTGCATACCGAAATGCAACAGTCCTATCTCGAATATGCCATGAGTGTGATCGTCGGGCGTGCCTTGCCAGATGTGCGCGATGGACTTAAACCCGTGCATCGCCGCATTTTATATGCAATGCATGAATTAGGGTTAGTGCCCGATCGCCCCTACCGCAAATGTGCGCGGGTCGTGGGGGATGTGTTGGGCAAATATCATCCGCACGGCGATCAATCGGTTTACGATGCCTTGGTTCGCTTGGTACAAGACTTTTCCAGCCGTTACCCATTACTCGGCGGTCATGGTAACTTTGGCTCCGTGGATGATGACCCACCTGCCGCCATGCGCTACACCGAAACGCGCCTAGCCCCCATTGGCAACGAGGCGCTGCTCACTGAGATTGGCGATGCTACTGTTGATTTCATTGGCAATTTTGATAATTCTCAGCAAGAACCCACGGTTTTGCCCGCCCAACTGCCAATTCTGCTGCTGAATGGTAGTTCGGGAATCGCCGTTGGCATGGCGACTAACATTCCACCCCATAACTTAGGCGAGGTGGTAGATGGCTTGATTGCCTTGATCGACAATCCCGCTTTGCCCGATGAAAAATTGGTGCAACTGATTCCTGGACCCGACTTTCCCACGGGCGGTGAAATCATCGACACCCAGGGCATTTGGGAGGCTTATACAACAGGCAAAGGCAGCGTGCCAGTGCGGGGAGTATCGCAGTTTGAAGAGGTTCCTTTTGGGCGAGGACGAAATCGCCGCATGGCAATCATCGTTACAGAACTGCCATTTCAGGTGAACAAGGCGGGTTGGATTGAGAAAATGGCAGATCTGGTGAACCAGGGCAAGCTAGAGGGAATTGCTGACTTACGAGATGAAAGCGATCGCGATGGCATTCGGGTCGTGATTGAACTGAAGCGCGATATTAATCCGCAAAAAGTTTTGAATGCGCTTTATCGTCAAACTGCTTTGCAAAGCAACTTTGGCATCTCCATGCTGGCATTGGATCAAGGCTTGCCTCGCCAAATGCCGCTGCGAGATATGCTCCAGTGCTTCATTGCCTTTCGCGAAGAAACCCTAACGCGCCGCTATCAGCATCAACTGAACGAAGCCGAAAATCGTCATCACATTGTCCAAGGGTTGCTCATTGCGCTCGAAAATCTGGATGCGGTGATCGAGATTCTGCGCCGTGCGCCCGATGGCAGTACCGCAAAAATTGAGTTTCAGCAGCAGTTTGACCTCAGCGATCGCCAATCCGATGCCATCCTCGCCATGCCGCTACGCCGCCTCACGGGGATTGAGCGAGAAAAATTGCAAACAGAAGCAAACGAACTGACCGCCGAAATGTCGGGATTACAAACGCTGTTGGGCGATCGCCGGGAACTGCTGAAATCGCTGAAAAAAGATCTGAGATCGCTGAAGAAAAAGTTTGGTGATCCGCGTCGCACGAAAATTTTGGCGATCGGCAATCAGCCCTCCACCGAAGCGGAGCCAGAAGCCAAAAGCCAAAACTCAGAAAGGAAAAAATCTCAAGCGATCGACTCTGCACTTCTAACTCAGCACTCCGCACTGAATGACCTTGAAGTCACAGAAACCGTCCTAGAACTGACTCAGCGCGGCTATGCCAGACGCATCACGCCCAAGACTTTTCAACGGCAATCCCGTAACCGCAATGGCGAAACTGCATTAGCAACCTTAACTGAATTAGACGATTTCACTATGCAAACCCAGTTCACCACTACCGCCAACGAAGTGATTACCCTAACTCGCAGTGGCAAAGCCTACGCCACAGGAGTAGAAGACATCCCCCAAGCAACAACACGTTCCAAAGGTGCGCCCTTAATTACCTTGTTGCCTCCTGCCGCCCAAAGCGATCCGGCTGGAATTGTCGGCAGTTTCCTCTTGCCGGATAACTGCGAAGGTCAGAACTTGCTGATTGTCACTCAACAAGGACGAGTCAAGCGCTTACCCCTGGAAGATTTTATGGGCATAACTGGCAGAGGGTTAACGGCTCTCAAGCTCAAGGAAGCGGATCACATTGCCAGCATCGCGATCGCTCAACCCGGTGAACAACTGGTGATGGCTGCATCCAGCGGACGGATGGTGCGCGTGGAGGTGAATGACGACCATCTACCGATGCAAAGCCGCACGGCTCAGGGGCAACTGGTGATGCGATTGGGTAAGCGCGAACGGTTGGTTGGTGCGGCGATCGCGTCTCAGGGCGGGATCTTATTGCTGATGACAGAAAGGGGTTATGCCAAACGAATGCCTGTTGCGATGTTGCGGCTGGCTACTCCAGGCGGCTTAGGTGCCTATGGGATGCAGTTCAAAATAAAAACCGATGCCTTAGCAGGATTGGCAACAGTCCGCTCTGAAACCAAGGTGATGTTACTTACCAACCAAGATCGGATGGTACGCCTTGATTGGGAGTTGGTGCCCATGGAAGGGCGAGATACAGCAGGAGATAGCATCCTTGACCTGGATCAAAACGAAAAAATCGAAACGCTGATCGCTATCCTTCCCCATACCGAATCTGACAGTGCGTGATGATTCTGCAAGTATGGGAAATGTCGCCGTGAGATCGCCCCAATCTATGAATGAGAAGCGCGATCGCTAGAAACCAATGAATGGCTAGTCGTCATCAATAGGCAACCCAGTTAGATAGCAGTTAGGAGATCGCCCTAGCCTTTATTTACTTTTATCTAGCTCTTGAGCTTTTGCTGACCTAGAGTATTGCGTTCCCAAAACACGTTATTTGCATAGCCCTGAATAGTTTTGTCCAATTCTGCCAATTCCAGGCGTTTTTCTGCGAATAAACAATAGTTTTCATTCAGATCGATACCGAGGTAACGCCTGCCTAATTTTTTAGCGACTACAGAGGTGGTGCCGCTGCCCAAAAATGGATCTAAAACGGTATCTCCAACATTCGTGCTGGCAAGAATGAGACGGGCTAAGAGCTTTTCACTTTTTTGGGTAGGATGGTCAGTGTTTTCGGGCATTGACCAAAAGGGAATAGTGATATCAGTCCACAAGTTGGAGGGATGGGTATCGCGAAAGTTGCCAGCGGGGGTTTCTTGCCAGTCTTTGGGCTGACCGTTTTGCCGATAGGGGGCAAGCACTTTACGCCGCAGCTTTACGGCATCTACGTTGAAGGTGTAAATATCGGACATTGTGCAAAACCAGATGTCTTCGCTGGAATTTTTCCAGTTGGATTTGGCTCCTCGCCCTTTTTCCCGCTCCCAGGTGATGCGGTTGCGAACGGTGAAGTGGGCGGCGGCAACGGCAAAAGTGGAGATGGAAGAGAACCAGTCGGCGCAGATGTAAATAGATGCGGTCGGTTTGAGCAGCGGTTTTAGGGTGGCGATCGCGTCATCAAACCAGAGGGTGTAAGCCTCGATAGTCTGGCGAGTAAATCGATTGCCATGAAAGTCTTTAGTCAGGTTATAGGGCGGATCAAGAATCAGTAGATCGACAAAGTTTTTGGGTAAGCGCGGTGCCCACTGCAAGCAATCGCCGAGCAGGGTTCCTTGAGGCGTTTCTTGCCAACCTGATGAGGGTGGTTCTAGGATTAGCCGCGATCGCAATCGATGGCAATCAGCTTCAGTTAGTTCTAAAGTCCGATTTTTAGGAGCGCGGGAGGTCATGCAGTTCCTTTTTTAAGATACTGCTGCACTTCGGTTAAAACTCGTTTCGCGCCATCAAAGGTGAGTCGTGCGATCGCGAGATCGTAGGGTAGCCAATCGTAGGCTTTAATTTCTTCTGGCTGACAGTTAACCGTTGCTACTTGCACAAATGCTGGATAATAAACGACGGTTTTATTAAACTTTTTGCCGTCGCGCGTGTAGGGATATTGCTCTGAAAAGGATGTGTCATCTAGCAAGGTGAAGCTTTTAATGCCTGTTTCTTCTTCAAATTCGCGACAGGCGGCTTGCAACGTTGTTTCACCCGGATCTGCATGTCCTTTTGGAAAACCCCAATGTCCTGCATGGTGCTGAATCAATAGAAATTGAGGTTCATCGCCAGTTTGCAAAATGGGAACGATTCCAAAGGCTTCATCCTTAGCGATATTAAAGTCGTCCATACTGATTTTGTCGCTTTTGAACGATGAGAGTGCTTGTAGACAGCGATCGCTCAGGTCTACCGTGCAATAAATCCACTGATCATACACTTGTTAGACCATTACAACGAATGATTTTTGAAAAATTAGTAGAAGGTTGACTCTAGAGACACGGTGCCTTTTGAAGGATTGCTTCAACAAACTCTTGCTGCTGAATCCGCGCCTGCTTTTGGAGATATGCCATGGCAGTTAGCGCTGCCCAGTGTGCCTCCCAATCGGAGCCAATACAACAGTCTTCAATCACATAAAAATGATAGTCGCGCTGATGGGCATCCACGGCAGTGTAGTGAACACAGACATTGGTCATTGACCCCATTAACACTAAGGTATCAACCTTAAGCCCCCGCAGCAGAATCTCCAGATCAGTGCCAAAAAAGCTGCTGTAGCGGCGTTTGCAGATTGTATATTCTCCCGCGATCGCAGTCAATTCTGGATGTAACTGAGTGCTTTCCCAAGTTTCCAAACAATGCACAGGTTCTGCGCCATCCAGTTCTCGCCCAAAGTCCACCATTTCCGGGCGATGCACCTCCTGCACATGGATGATGGGTATCTTTGCCCCACGCGCTGCCGCCAAAACCTGCTTCGCCTTAGGCAACACCTCCGCTGCCCCCACATAAGCCAACGCGCACTCTCCTGTAAACACCCCCGCCTGAAAATCAATACAGACCACAGCCGTTCGTTGAACATCTAAAGTGAACATAATTAAATTCTCATGGCAATGACGAGTTACGAATGGCGAATGGCGAAATGAACTTAACACTCAAAACTCGAAACTTTCCCTCACACTCTGCATCTCTTCCCTGACTCCCGACCTCTGAAACCTGCCTAACTCCTGCCCTGATCTGCCCAGGGAGTCAGCTTACGAGAAATCCATCTCAGCCCATAGTCAATCACCAAGCCAATGATGCCAATAATGGCAATGCAAAACAGCACTTTTTCAGTTTGCAAAAACCGTTGAGCCTGAATGATTTTGAAGCCCAATCCATTTTGAGCAGCAACCAGTTCGGCGATGATCAAAAAGTTCCAGGCACCAGAAATGTTTACGCGCAGAGTATCGAGAATGCTGGGGAAGGCGGCAGGCATGATCACCTTAAATAAAATATCTCGACGACTCGCACCCAAGGTATACGCCACGTTGATCATTTCGTTGGGAATGAACTTGACGGCATCGGCAACCATGATGGCGTTGTATAGCACGACACCCAGCATGATGATCAGTATTTTGGAGACTTCGCCCAATCCCAGCCAAATCACAATTAGAGGCACAAATGCAGTCACGGGCATATAGCGCACAGTGCCAACTAAGGGCGCAAACAGGTTATCCATACTGTGAAAGGTGCCCATGGCAATGCCTAAGGGAACGCCAATGATGGCAGCGACGAGGAAGCCTGCTAAGACCCGACTGCTGCTCACCAGCACATCAAACAGCAGATTGTCTTCTGTCAACATCTTGATTCCAGCGGCAATGACAACGGTGGGCGCTGGCAGAAATAGAGGAGTAACCAAGCCGCTATAGCTGACTGCCGACCAAATCAATAGAGGGACGATTAAGGAGACGCTGGCGATCGCTAGTGCCAGTCGTTTTGAGAAACCTTGGCGAATGCTCCAGAAAACCGATGGTTCGAGATAGCGATGTTGGCGGACAGTGGGTGCGAGTGCTGCAAAGTTTGATGGGGTCATTAAGTTTTGAGTTTTGAGTTTTGTTCGCGTAGCGTTGATCTAGGAGATATTTTGAGTTTTGAGTTTGAATAAGACTGAAAATAAAAATTCTGTTCCCTATTCCCTGCTTCCTGTTTCCTGCCCCCTGATTAAAAGAATTTTAGGTAGCGTTGAATTTCCCAGTCGGAGATGTGGGTGTGATAGTCTTCCCACTCTTGGGACTTGAATTGAATGTAGGTGTTGTACATCAGGGTGCCGAATGTGGTTTCGCTGAGGGGGTCGCTGGCAAAGGCGGCGATCGCTTCACTCAAGTTGCGGGGCAAACATTGGATTCCCATAGTGGCGAGTTGTTCCAGGCTATAGCTGTACATGTTTTCGGTGTGGGGTTCTCCCGGATCTAGCCCGTCCCGAATGCCTTCTAATCCGGCGGCTAAAATAACCGCTGCCCCTAGGTAAGGATTGCTGGAAATGTCGGCGGCGCGGCATTCTACCCGTCCACCTGCCAGGGGAATCCGGAGCAGGTTGGTACGGTTGTTGTTGCCATAGCAGCGATAGACAGGTGCCCAGGTGAAGCCCGACATACTACCTCTGGCGACGAGACGTTTATAGCTATTGACCGTGGGAGCAATCACGGCGCAGATCGCAGGAGCGTGTTTGAGGATGCCTGCAATAAATTGGTAGCCTAACTTGGAGAGTTTGCAGCCGCGTGGATCGTCGGAGTCGTAAAACAGGTTGGTTCCGGTGTTGATGTCGGCTAGGGACATGTTGTAGTGGGCACCGCTGCCCGTGCGATTAGCAAAGGGTTTGGGCATGAAGGTGGCAAAGAAGCCGTGTTTCCGAGCAATTTCCTTGACCATGAGCCGGAAGAAGGTGAACCGATCTGCCATTTTGAGGGCATCGCAGTAGGCAAAGTCGGTTTCAAATTGTCCATTGCCGTCTTCGTGATCGAAGGAGTACACATCCCAGCCGAGGCTGTTCATGGCTTCTACGATTTCGGTGATCCAGGTGTAGTTATCCAACAGTCCTTGCAGGTCGTAGCAGGGTTTTGCGAGGGTGTCGCGATCGCTCACCGGAACGGACTTACCGTCAGTTTCCTTGAGCATAAAAAACTCTGTTTCAATCCCCAGATTGAAGGTAAACCCCATGCCTGCCGCTTCCGCCAATACTTTTTTGAGGATGCCCCGACAGCAAGCTTCAAAGGGTTCTCCTTTCAAATACAAATCACTGGCAAACCAAGCGACTTCTGGCTTCCAGGGCAAAATTGTCACCGAGTTAGGGTCGGGGTAGGTTGCCACCTCTTCATCGCTGATATCTTGGGGTACACCGTCGAGAGCCGCCCCGGTAAACAGTTCTGACCCTGCCATCATTTGCCCAAAATGAGATAACGGCACGGATTTTGCCTTACACATCCCGTGGATATCCACAAAGCTGGCAAGGGCATATTTCACGCCTTGGGCTTCCAAGTCTGCTTTCAAATCCTGTATTTGAGCCGTTAGGGTTTCTGTCATTGAGTTTTCAATCCTGTTCTTTTACAAAAAGGGTGATCGCTTCTGCGTCACTTGCCATTCGCCATTCGCCACTCACCTCTCGCCATTCGTCATTCGTCATCCCCTCAGACGGACATCCGGGTTGGCGACGATGCTCTAGATACTCGCTGATAATTTGGTAATAGCGATCGCGTCCAAAAATGGGATAGTGACCGGGATACACCGTTTCAACAGGCAGTTTTTCTAGGCGATCGTAGGTGTTGAGGTAGGTGGGGATATGGCTGCAATGCAGTTCATCCAGCAGTTCTCCGTCGTAGATTACATCGCCGGAAAAAAGCTCTTGGGAGTGTGGGTCGTATAGGGCAATACATCCGGCGGAATGCCCCGGCAGGTGCAGCACTTCAAAGGCGCGATCGCCCAGATCCAACACATCCCCTTCCTGCAAAATCTGGGTGGGTTCAGTTCCGTGGAGCGTATATTGCTCAACAGTAAAGTTCTCATGGGGCAAGCATTCAAAGTGTTCATCTTTTACCCAACCCTGCTCTGGCGTACAAAGTGCCTCGTGGTCATCTCCCTGACTCAACGCCTCCGCTTCCGCTGCATGGATAGCCCGCTGTTCAAATTCATGCATTCCACCTGCATGGTCAAAGTGAATATGAGACGCGATCGCCAGCAGTGGTTTATCCAATAGCGAGGCGATGTAGTTCCGCAAACTAGCAACACCCAGCCCTGTGTCAATCAACAAATCCTGCGATCGCCCCTTAATCAGCCAAAGATTGGCGCGGTTATACCAGTAATAGTGAGGTTCTGTAATCAAATACAATCCCTCTTGAATACATTGGGTTGAAAACCAATCTTTGCAGACCGACTTAGGAGACATAGGAACAGGCTTTAAGTTGTAGGGTTCAATAGTACAGAGTCACGAATTGAGAGTAAGTTTCTTAACCGCTTACCTCTCACCCCTCGCCTCTCACCTTTTATCAACTCATCGATTTCACAATCGAGTCGTCATATAAAGACTCGACTTTGAGTGGTTGAGGCACAATTTTGAAGTCGTAGGCGGCTTTTGCCGTGAGTTCCAGGTTACCAATCAGGCTGTTGGGATCTGCCTTGTTAAAAGCAACTGTTTGGTTACCTTTCAGGTCAAATAATTTTGCGCCCTGCAATTGCTCTTTCACCTCGTCTCCCGAAACGCCTAGTTTGGCACCTGAAATTTTGAACGCCTCTGGATCGTTGGCATTCAACAGTTGCACCGCTTTATCGACCGCCCGAAAATAGGCTTGCAGGTCGGTTTTGCGAGACTGAATCAGCGGCTCACGGGCAATCACCACATCGGCAATCAGGTTAGTCCCTTTGGTGGAGAAGACCACTTCGCCAGCGCCTTGTTTTGCGGCTTTGGTTAAGTAGGGTTCATAGGAAACCGCCATATCAACCCGTTTCGCTCCAAAAGCAGCGGCAGCATCAGCGGCGGCTAGATTTTTGATGGTCACGTCTTTCTCAGTTAGCCCTGCTTTTTGTAAGTACGCTTCCAGTAAAATCTTTTGAAACAAGATATCTTCACGACCCACGGTTTTGCCTTTGGCATCTTGGGGTGAGGTAATATCCCTTCCCAGAATGCCATCTGCGCCGTTGGAGTAATCCACCAGGTAAATGATTTTGACGGTGGGATCTTTTGCCAAGATTTGAATGGCATCCCCAGAGGTCAACCAGGCGAGATCAACTTTGCCAGCCAAAAAGGACGTGATCTGTTCGGTATTACTTTGAAAGAAGAGATCTTGGACGTTGAGCTTTTCGTCTTTGAAAAAGTTTTTGCCGACCGCCACATGGTGCCCTGAATAGCCAACCCAGTTGTTGGTAGCAGAAACGAGGGGCTGAGATTGGGGCGCGTTGGCATTGGGTTGCTGAGAACAGGCGACGACAAGTAGCAGGGACGCGATCGCAAGAGAGAGCGATCTCACAATGGCAGAGAACTTAGGCATAACAGCAGTATTGTAAGGAAGGAATGGGTCAAATTAAACGGCGATCGCGTCGCCGCGTAGGGCATGAATCACCTGACGTTTGATGGCAACAAACTCCGGTGAAAGCTTGATATCCAGTTCTCGGTGATCGGGTAAGGGAATGGGAATTTCTGAATGCATCCGCCCCGGACGAGAACTCATCACGTAAATCCGCTGAGATAGGTAAATCGCTTCTTCGACATCGTGGGTAATCATCAAGATAGTGACATGGGTTTGCTCCCAAAGATTGAGTAAAAACTGCTGCATTTGCTCTTTCGTTTGAGCATCCAGCGCCCCGAAGGGTTCATCCATCAGTAAAACGGCGGGTTCGTTTGCCAGGGCACGGGCGATCGCCACTCGCTGTTTCATACCACCCGATAGCTGCTTCGGAAACGCATCGGCAAAGGGCACCAACCCAACCACATCCAAAAAATAATGAACGCGATCGCGTTGCTCTGCTTTGGGTAATTTTTGCAGTTGCAGCCCAAAGGCGATATTTTGAGCCACCGTCAGCCAAGGATAGAGCGTGTAGCCCTGAAACACCATGCCGCGATCGGAGCCAGGACGACCCGTGACCGATTGTCCGTCCACCAACACCTGCCCCGCCGAAGGCGCAATCAAACCCGCAATGATATTCAGCAGCGTAGACTTGCCACACCCTGATGAACCGACCAAACATACGAGTTCTCTTGGATAAACCTGAAACTGGATATTTTCCAAGACGGACAACTTGCCCCCCGTGCCTAGATAAACTTTGCTGATATTTTGAATCTCCAGTTTTGCGATCGCGATCGGTGGGCTAGATTGGTCTGGCATGGCTACAGGGTCTGGATATTTCATCGCTTAAACTTTTTGAAGGAATACAGTTTTATAGCAATACAAGGAAAAGTCAAACCAACAACCGTCCGTTATTCCTTATTTCTACAAAGAGCTTTGTGTCCCAATATATTCCTCCGTTGCCATAATCTAGCTATCAAAATTTTCTCAATAAAAAAGCCCAAGAGAGCCACAATCTGTTGAGCGATTGCCAGCTTCTCCCGGGCTTTTTTCCCGCCGTGTAACCCTCATATAAAGTGCCATGAGCAAGTTAAAGAGGGCTTGCCTCTCTCGGACCAGACGTTTAATTAGCTACCTAACTAAACCGGAACCCTAGAGGCTAATTCATTTAAAATCTTAAGCTTAGGCATACCAACCCTACAAAATTGAAGCTGTATCAAAAGCCACACATTTATCAGATTAATCAGCCCTCCCTTCCCGATAATCTGCCGAAATGCTTTACTTTCGGACTTCTTTAGAAGGGCTAAATTAAGTTGTATTAACCCTAAGAGTAGAGAAATAAGGCGATCGCCGTTCGACTCAATCAGCCTCTCTATTTGTTCATCTGGTTTAGCAACCACAACGCCGACACAATCCCGACAAACTGTGCCAAAATCACGTTGATACTTGCTTGCACAACGAAAGTATCCGCAGGTTGAATAAAGCGCGATGGGTCAGTATTGACAAAGCCCCCAATTCCCTGGCTCAGTGCCTTGCTCACTAGCAACCCCACCACGGTTTCCGCGCCTAAAATCGCCAGCAGCATCCCCACCAAACTAATCATTAAACCAAAACGAATCGCTTGAATCGTTTCAGACTTCTTCGGACGCACCGTTTTATCACTGCCCAACCTGCGCCCATAAGCAACATAGCGGCTGAGCGCCCAAAACATATTGAAGCCCAAAAGCCCCAGCCCAATAATTGTTAAAATACCCCCAATCCCTGTGCCTGGGTTCGTGGAAGTTGACCCTGCACTGCGACCTGCTGCCACAGCAAAAATTAATGTAATAGTAGAAACTACCGTTAGAACCAATTGCACCCAAAAGCTAACCCAGCCTGTGAGCCTAAAAGCTTTAGCAATTTGCTGAATGGTGGGTGACGGACCACCAGAAAAACCTGTTTTATTCATACCCACTGTTTTAAGCGCTCCATCCAAAGCATCCTAGCGAATGTCAGCCGTTAGAGGAGCAAAACCTGCATGGCTATAGTGTCGCATGGAGACTGAACCTTTAGTTTATCCAGAACTTAATTCAGTCCAATCCAGAATTCTTTAGCTTCAAATTAGAAAGCTTGGTAGCGGTGGGCAGTATATTGATCTCGTAAGTCATTTGTCTCAGTCGTTGGATAGAAATTCTGGTTGATAGCTTCATTAAGAGTTTTGAATTTTTTGTTTGTGGGAATCAGATTGATTTATGTCCACTACCCGTCCGCCTAAAAACCTTACCCCAGAGCTTCCCCCACTAAAAGTGTTAATTGTGGAAGATGATCCCATGATGCAGTTGGGGTTAGAGCAAACTCTGGGAGAGTATCCCCAATTAACGATCGTGGGTCAAGCAGGCGATGGTTATCTAGCCGTGGAAATGGCAAAATCTTTGAAGCCAGACATTATTGTGATGGACATTGGCTTACCTCGACAAGATGGCATTGCCGCAACGCAGCAGATTAAGGCGATTTTGCCAGAAATTCATATTGTTATCCTCACGTCGCACATGACTGAAATTGAGGTGATTGCTGCGCTTTCTAGCGGTGCAGATGCTTTTTGCATTAAGGGAACCAATGTGGATCGATTAATTGCCGCGATCGCCGCTGCCCAAGAAGGGGCAACCTATCTCGATCCCCAAATCGCCCGTCGCGTCATCGAACATCTCAAGCCGCCCACATCACAAACCGTTGTTGGACGACTTTCTCAGCGCGAAATGGAAGTATTGAAACTCATGGTTGATGGCTACAGCAACCATGAAATCGCAACAGCCCTTTACCTGAGCCCCAACACCATCAAAACCCATATTCGAGGCATCATGAACAAGCTCGCCGTGGATGACAGAGTGCAAGCCGCCGTCGTTGCCCTACGAGCCGGACTGGTTTAATCGGGCGATCGACAAGATGATCCATATGCTACGTTGTGGGGTCTTCATATAAACCTATGAGAAAAGGTTGCGTCCCCTCGTCTAAATAATCTCTAAAAAATGCATAATATAAGAGATTTTCAGGCATCACCCGGAAAAAATGTTTTCCCTCAGTAAGTAAAATTAGCCCATTAAGTGGATGTTGTTTTCTACAG
Source organism: Sivoneniella epilithica UHCC 1019 (assembly GCF_040830845.1). Taxonomy (NCBI): domain Bacteria; kingdom Bacillati; phylum Cyanobacteriota; class Cyanophyceae; order Leptolyngbyales; family Leptolyngbyaceae; genus Sivoneniella; species Sivoneniella epilithica. Next base: position 19,955 of record NZ_JBFPDP010000050.1, on the reverse strand, counting down.
CTATTGCTAAGGTTAGGGAACAAAGCTATCCACTGGGCGTTCTCACAGTTTACGCTCAATGCTTATCGCTTGTTTAGATGGTAAAAAACATGAAGTTTGAAGATATCTATCGCTTTTTCCAAGCACCGCCGCCTTTCTATCTCAACAAAGAACTTGCAGTTTGCTATGTTCTTGCCGTCCTTATTCGGGGAGATTCCTATGGAACTGAACTCATTCAGCTTCTCGAAAATGAAAGTAATGCCTATCGCCTGTCCGACACAGTTCTTTACAGTGCTTTAAAGTTTCTTGAAGAGGAGGGAATTATTGTTGGGTATTGGAAAAAAGTTGAGGGAAGAGGTCGCCCACGCCGGATGTATCAAATCCAAGACGATGCTCAGCAACATGCTCAAGAGCTTTCCCATCTTTGGCAAGAGTATGTTCAGCGTTCTAACACCACGCCTCAATCATCTGAGTTAGCCCACAGCTAGGAATGAATAGGTAAATTCTGTTATGGGTGTTCCTGTTCTGTCATCAACGGTATTTTTAACCGTACTGATGTTAGTTGGGCTGGTATTCTTTATCCGTGCTTCAGTTAAAGATCGAACTCAGGCGCTTTCGTTCACCTCGGAGCAACCTGAGGCAGCCTTGGCAAATCAGTTACAACGCTATTTCACTCAACGTGCTTATCAAGTAACAACGGTTGATAACGAGGAGAACAAAATTACATTTGAAGGGATTGTTCGTCCTAGCGTTTTTCTAGCAATATTTCTAGTGATGCTAGCGGTAGTTGGAACGCTGTGTCTATCACTCATATTAGTGATCTCATTTCCTAGTTTGTCTAGGGGCGCTTTTCTACCAATAGTTCTTTCTCCGCTTGCAGGGTTCTTTTACTGGCGAAAAGCAAAGCGTCCTGAGAAAGTTGTGCTTAAGCTTGAAGCCGCTTCAAAGGATCTCTCTACTTCTCAAAGTTTACTGACCGTCATTGCCCATCGCGATGAATTACTAGAGCTCCAACGGGCACTCCCCTTGAAACTTGCTGAATAGGTTTTGTTTTCATATTCCCTAACAAGTAGTCCCGCTCAGAAGATTCTGAGTGGGACTACTTGTTAGAGAAAAATTTCTCTGCTCTATTCAAGCGTTCCGTGCAGACATTACCATCTCCAGCGGAACTTCATCATCAGGTGGTCTTAAGCTAGGAAAAAGGAAATGATTTTCTTCGACGTACTGCGCGCCAAAAAGCCCTTTCTCTGCCCAGAAGTACCGATCCGTGGTATGCTCGTTTCGCTTAACGAGTAAGAGAGCAGGCGGAAGAATTCCTTCTGAATGAATAAATTTGCGGGCTGCCGTTACCGGCTTATCTTCCCCACATTCGATGCTGAACTGTGGTATGTGCTCAAGAATTCTGCGACCCTCTTGCCGACGGCGGCTTTTACGCTTGCGTCTCCTTGCCAATCCCGCTACCCCCTTAACTAATGACTCTATTTAAGTGTAGTTTTAGTTACAAAACCCGTCGCAAGTATATCGATTTAGCTCAAAAATTACAATTTGTTTTAACCCATTGATACAAAGACTACATCTTTCCAAAAAAACAGGTAAAAATACTCGTACCGACCTAAAGCAATGTTTGAGCTTTTTAAGGTAGGCATTTTAGAAGTATAAAAAGTGGTCATTGGCATGTTGATGCCCATTAGTTCTGAGTTTATTGCGCTTTGTCGATCGCAAATTTCGCTACTGACCCAAGCAGTTGGCGCATCGGTGAGTGTTGTTTATATTAACCAAGAGCGAGGTGAGGGGGCTTCAATCCAGTTGGTGCCGATCGCTGTTTATCCTGATGGTATTGATTTACGCGAACTTGAGATGCCGTTCTTACCGGATGGAAGTCTATCTTCATCTTCCATTCAATTGTCGAGAGGTAAGATGCTGCCTCAAGCCGAGAACACTGGAAGCAATGACCTTGTAGCGAATGACTTTGTAGCGGCGGAAAAATCAAATCTGTTGCCTTCGGAGATGCCTTCATTTCAGCCGATCGCAGAAAAATCTTCTCTAGCAAATCAGCGTCAAATCGTGATGCCGTTGATGCATGAAGAAATGATGTTGGGATTGCTAGTGACTCAGCGAGACGATCGCGCTTGGACTGCCTGGGAAGAGTCGCAGGTACATGAAGTCGCAACGTCGATTGCGATTGCCTGTGTTTTAGATCAACGGTATCAATGGATGAATCGAGATCGACAGCAGGAACATGCCTTGCGAATTCAGCAGCACGACATGATAGACAATCTGCTGCATCAATTTCGTAACTCTCTCACCGCCTTACAAACATTTGGCAAGCTGATGATCAAACGGCTGCTACCCGGGCAGACTCACGATATTGCTACGAATATGGTGCGAGAAGCCACTCGCCTTCAAGAACTGTCCCAACAAATTGAGTTAGTCACTGGCATCAGCCCCCCCCAACAGCTAGCGCTTCCTCCCACCTTGGATAATCCTCAAAGCCCGGTTCAGCCATTAGGCGATGCGGTGATTGAGGTGCAAACAATTCCTCTTTTGCCAACAGCAGGTTTTTTGGTAGGCGCTGCTTTCCCGTTAGAACGATGCTTAGTAGAGTCTGTCATTAAGCCTTTAATTGCCTCTATTAGAACGCTTGCAGAAGGGAAAGGACAAACGTTACACAGTCAAATTTCAGATGACCTGCCGCCTGTATGGGCAAATCCTCAAGCGTTGCGAGAAGTGTTGCACAATTTACTTGAAAATGCGGTGAAATATACACCCAATAATGGTCATATTTTCATTGCAGCTATTGCCCATGAGTTTGATGCCCATGAGTCTGAAACTGAGCTTAGCGTTGAATCCGCCAGTCATTTATCTTGGCTAGAAATTGCGATTACAGATACCGGATTTGGGATTCCTCAGCAAGATTTGCCCCATTTGTTTGAGCGGCATTATCGCGGAGTGCAAGCTGAAGGAAGCATTCCTGGAAGTGGTTTGGGGTTGGCGATCGCAAAAACGCTGATTGAACAAATGCATGGCACGATTCAAGTGATGAGTCCGGCTGATTTAACTAGAATCGATACTGCTGAATTTGCGTCTAAATTTGCATCGATGTTTATGGATAGACCTGGTACTACTTTTGTGGTGCAGCTTGCGATCGCGATCGACCCTTTAGATGATTAGGTTTCAGCCAAAAATATAAATACTAAAAAAAGCTAGAGGTCTAAATATTTAGACCTCTAGCTTTGAACTATACACTCATGCGATCGCCCAAGACAGATGATGAAACCTGTCACCTCTTGCGTTCCGTTAAGGGATCACCAAATCAGAATTCAACGTTAGTAACAGATCGGTATTTGGATTGATAGCAAACAAATCAACTCGATCGCGGAAGAGTAAGCTTAACCCTGCACCAACAAATGCGCCAGGAAGAACCTCATAGAATCTAATGTTGCGATCGCCTGTCACTGCTGCAATTCCAGCCGCCGCACCTGCACCCACCACTGTCCCTGCCACAAGTTTGCCGGTTGAAAGTGACTTGGTAATGGTTTCAGTTTTCGTAATGAGGCTAGATGCCGCATTGATCGGTAACCGCTTTCCATCCGGCAAGACAATTTCACCCGCCGTAAACTGAGCGCCGTTAGGAGTCGTTATCAGTTGACCTACTACATCGCTGCCAGCCGGAATTAGCACTTGTCCTTGCGAAGTTACCACATTTTGAGCAACTTTCATGGTGAACGGAGTTGGCTGCTCATTCTTAGCTAACAGAACCTTGTCAGCCCCTTCAAATCGAACTGGAATGGACGTGCCTGCTGGGATTCTCACCCCAGCAGAAGGAACGTTACCCACAATAAAGGGCGATTGAATTGGAGCAACTTGTCCAGTGCTAACTAAAGATTGAAACAGGAACGCTGCTACGTCTGCCCGTGTTGCGACCTCATTAGGTCTGAGGAGGCGAATATCGGGGAAGTTCACCACCATCCGTCGTTGGGTTGCGGCTGCCACCCCATTACGAGCATATTGAAGCACGGTGCTACCGTCCGCAAAGATACCTAGGGTTGTATCTACAGAACCAGTTGGGGCATAGTTCAAGCCGCTAGTGAGCGAAACCAAGACCTGCGATCGCGGAATATTTTCACTGGGTCTGAACACATTTCCTGGATAACCCGCCATAAAGCCCATGGTGTAAGCCCGCTGGATAGGAGCCGCCGCCCAATTATTCGAGGGAACATCCACAAACGTAATGGGTTCACGCACTCGGGGTTTATTAAACGCTTTATTGATCATTGCCGCAAATTGGGCACGGGTTACAGGCTGCTCAGGGCGGAACGTACCGTCTTCAAAACCTGCAATTACACCACGCGCAGCCAGTTCGCTAATAAACGGAGTTGCCCAATAATTAGACGGAACATCGGGAAAAGAAGACTGAGAGTACGCTGGAGTACTCATCATAACAATCGGCGCAACCGTTCCGGTTACGAGTCCTAGAGCGACTAATGCAGTAGCCCCGGACTTCCAAGAGTTGGAATTCAACATGGGAGAACTCTCCAAAGAAACATCGACTATTCGTTAGATATGTAGACCTTACACAAGGTAAGAAGGTTCCTCAGGAGATCACAGCAGAAACTGACGATTATTTAGCAAAAATGCTCTGATTTTGGAGTTTCTGTTGAGCGATCGCCTGGTGCTTCTAAAGCTAGAGACGCACCACCAGCGAATTAGTTGCTCCTAAACGCTGAATTGATTCTCCCTTTGAGATTAGGCAATAAATCAATGTAGAACGACATCACAGCAGCCGAAAACCACCTCTCAGAGCTATTAGCAAGTCTTGCAACTGCATAATACTCGCAGAATTGTTTAATGAACGATTAATCGATCGCATTTAGACAACCGATGCAGGCTAATCTGCGATCGCATCCTTGCACCTTTAATGCAGATACACTCTATGGTTTTGGAAAATCCGAAGCCGGACGGAAAGATTCCACGGGAGTACCTTGCAAAGCCCGCGACATGAAATTACGCCAAATAGGTGCCACAAAAGTCCCCCCCGTTGCCCCATGCCCGATAGACGTATAGTCATCATTGCCAACCCAAACCGCCGCTGCCAACTGGGGCACATAGCCTACAAACCAGATATCTCGTTCAGACGTAGTCGTTCCAGTCTTTCCACCCGCCGGACGACCAATATTCGCCGCCGTAGCCGTGCCATTGTTAATCACGCCCTGCATCACACTGTTCAAGGAAGCAACCGCCCACGGATCTAAAACAAGCTGTGGCTTCGGCGTGTTATCTAACAACACATTTCCAGAGCTATCAGTCACCTGCACAATAAACGTCGGCTCTGAATACCAACCCCCACTGGCAAAAGTAGCAAACGCTCCCGCCATTTCCATCGGAGTCAAATCCACTGCGCCCAGAGGGAGAGACACTACTGGCTCAATCGGACTCCGAATTCCCAACGTTCGACAAATATCAATCACCTTATTCAGCCCCATTTCCTGCCCCAGTTTTACCGCTGGAACATTTCGTGAAACCGCTAGTGCCTGACGAATGGAAATAGCGCCTGAAAAAGAGCCATCATAGTTTTGCGGATAATACATCTCATAGCCGTCAGGATACCCAACTGGGCTATCGTAAACCGTAGAATCGGGCGCATATTTCCCAGACGCAAAGGCAGCATAGTAAACAAAGGGCTTGAATGCTGATCCCGGTTGTCTCACAGCTTGAATTGCCCGATTGTATTGACTCTTGCGATAATCCACGCCGCCCACCATCGCCTTTACAAAATGGGTTCGAGGGTCTACCGCCACCAACGCCATCTGGTCGGCATACACTCCCTGAGCCAGTAGCGACTCATGCCCTTCTTTAACTACCTGTTCCGCCATTCGCTGAAAATCTGTGTCAATGGTGGTTTGGACGCGCATTCCCCCTTTCAACACCGCATCTCGCCCAAAGCGCTTGGTCAACTCTTGAACTGCTGCTTCAGTAATATAAGGCGACTGACTAGTTTGAAATGAAGTGATTGTGCCCAGCTTAATCGGTTGTTTCTTAGCAGCTTGGGCTTCTTCCGGGGTAATCCATTTTAGATTTACCATCCGGGTTAATACCTCTTGCTGCCGCTGCTTTGCCCCTTTTAGATTGACAAACGGGCTGAGGGTTTCGGGAGACTGAACTAACCCAGCCATCATGGCGGCTTCTGCCAGGGTTAGGTTGGCGACCGATTTGCCAAAGTAGCTTTGTGCGGCTGTTTGTGCGCCATAGGTGTTATGTCCCCAATAGACTTGGTTGAGGTACATTTCCAAAATCTGATCTTTGGTGAAAATTTGTTCAACTCGTAGGGACAAAACCGATTCAGCTAGTTTTCGGCTAAAAGCTCGTTTGGGCGTGAGGAACAAATTTTTGACCAATTGCATGGTTAAAGTGGAACCCCCTTCTACGGTTCTCCCTTCTGTCCAGTTGGCGCGGGTGGCACGGGCAAGCGCCCCAGCGTTAACGCCGTGATGCTGATAGAAATAACTGTCTTCGATCGCCATCACTGCTCGTTTCAAATGGGGAGACATTTTATCGAGCGGCACCACTTCTCGGTTGGCTTCGCCATGCAAACTCGCCAGCAGTTTCCCTTTAACATCATAAATATGGGTGGTTTCTGTGGGTGCATAGGTTCGCAATACTCGGACATCGGGCAAATTGCGAAAGCTAATGGCTAAGCCCACTAGCCCACCTGCCACAATAGAACTGGTCAGCATAGTGACCCCTAATAAGGTGCCGCCAGTGATTTTGCTAACAGCGCTAATAAACTGAAAAACTGGCTCTTGATTCGTATTGGGCTTCTGCTGAAGAGTGTTAGACGACACGGCGGCAATTTCCTGAGTGAGCAGTGAAGGTTGATATTCTATACGGTCTAGATGATTTGCACTGGAATCTTTAAGTTCGCGTTTACTTTTATGGCGACGGATGAACAGGTTATGCAACGGATGAATAGGATTAGAAAACAAAGATCCTTGAGACTAAAGAATAACGGATAGTTGTTGTCTTGACCTTTCTTCGTACTGCTCTATCTAACAAACTTGTTGGTAGCTTAGTAACTATGATGACTAGCATATCTCAGGGAAAGAAAAGTTCAGGCTACCTAGGAATAGAAGAAAACAAAGTTAGGGTAAGATCAATCGGTCGATGCGGTTGAACAAAAGGATAAGATTATGGGCTAGGAAGGGCGATCGCCTCAATTAAAGCGAGATTCTTTCACCCAAAGAACTGTTAGCCCGTGAACATAGCAGACCTTACCAGTAATTTCATGAATGATTCATCATCGGGCACCAACCAAGATTTTGCCTGGTTGCAGCGCGGCACCAGCGAGATTTTTCCCGATCAGCCAGCCTCTACTTCTGTGGACGACAATCTGCGAGAGCGTTTGACCGCTAGTGATATGCCGTTGCGAATTAAGTTTGGCATCGACCCCACTGGCACCGATGTTCATTTGGGACACAGCATCGTCTTTCGGAAACTGCGTGCTTTTCAAGATGCAGGGCACACCGCCGTATTGATTATTGGTGATTTTACGGCTCGGATTGGCGACCCAACGGGTAAATCAGAAGTACGCCGCCAGTTAACTGAGGCAGATGTGGCAGCAAATGCCAAGACCTATTTGGATCAAGTTCGTCCGATTTTAGATTTTGATACGCCGGGTCGGTTGGAGATTCGCTATAACTCTGAATGGCTGGCTGCGCTGGATTTGTCGAATATTTTAGAACTATTGACCACGATGACAGTCGGGCAAATGTTGGCAAAAGAAGGCTTTGCCGATCGCTATGACAAGGGCAACCCAATCTTTTTGCATGAGTTTCTCTATCCCATAATGCAGGGTTATGACTCTGTAGCGGTTCAAGCAGATGTGGAGCTAGGCGGCACGGATCAAAAGTTCAATATTGCTGTGGGGCGCGATTTGCAGCGACAGTTTGGCTTGCGTCCGCAGTTTGGCTTGCTGCTGCCGATTTTGGTAGGGACAGACGGCACCCAAAAAATGTCAAAATCCTTGGATAACTATGTGGCACTGCTGGAAGACCCGTTGACAATGTATTCCAAATTGGAAAAAACTCCCGATGCAGTGCTGAAGCAGTATTTTGAACTTTTAACGAATCTGCCCTTGGAGCAACTGCCCGACAATCCGCGTGAGTGCCAAAAACTGCTGGCGCTAGATGTGGTGACTCAATATCACGGTCGGGAGGCAGCGTTACAGGCGCAGTCAGCCGCGATCGCTCTGGTGCAAGGGAGCGGCAAAACTCAGCAGGCTGTGGTGCCAGAGTTTTCGTTAGCTGGGGTTGAGTTTCCTGCCAAAATTTTCTACATCGTTAGTGCGAGTGGCTTATGCAAAAGCAGTTCGGATGCTCGTCGCCAAATTCAAGGCGGAGCGGTTAAGTTAGACGGCGATCGCATTGACCAAGTAGACCTCACCTTTGAATCAGCGATAGCCTTAGCAGGGCGAACGTTGAGCGTAGGCACCAAACGGTTTGTGCGATTGGTTGCTTGATGGGTAGGTGAATCAGCCACAAGGTTAAGGGTTTTAACACCGTATGAATGTTTTTAGTTTGAAGCGTGGGCTAGTGGCGATCGCGATCGTTGTCACACTGGCAGGCTGTAGCGCTAGCAAAGCGTCTCAATGTAGCAAGCTGTCCGATTCTGTGAACAAAATGCGCCCCTTGGCTAGCAACTTTCAGCAAGAAGGCAAAACCTATGAAGCCGCTGTGAGAGCCGCCGCCACTAAAAATGATTTCAATGCTTTCAAAGCCGCTTCCGCTAGTTCTGCCAGTGCTTTTAATCGGTTGACTGCCGACCTAGATCGCTTAATCAAAGAAATTGAGGCGATCGACCTCAAAGATGAAACCTTACTTGCCCTCAAAACTCGCTATCTACAAAACACGATCGCCATGAACAGCGCCTTTAAAGGGAACAGCAGCGCGTTAACAACCTTTAGCACCATTGAAAGTTCGCCTCAAGGGTTAAAAGATCAACAAAAAGCTGCCGCTGAGTTGACCCAATCCGCCGCCATCATTCAAAATTTAGTAGTAGAAGAAGGTCGCCTAGTGGCAGACTTTAACAACTACTGCGTGGAGCAGAAGTAGACGGTAGAAAGTTTTGAGTTTTGAGTTCTAAGTTTTGAGTTGCTTCTGCCCTCTGTTCCCTATTTCCTGTCCCCTACTCCTCTTAAAGCTGTGGTTGAGACTATTACAGACCAAATTATCGTGCCGCTGGATGTGCCGACGCAGGAGCAGGCGATCGCGCTAGTCGATCAGCTTCCCCAAGTCACGTTTTGGAAGGTAGGGTTGGAACTGTTCGTTAGCGCTGGACCCGACATCTTAACTGAACTCAAAAATCGTCAGAAGAAGATCTTTCTTGATCTAAAGTTTCATGATATTCCTAATACGGTTGCGGGAGCGTGTCGGGCGGCGGCTCACTATGGTGTCGATTTGCTGACGATTCATGCCACCTGCGGTAAGGAAGCCCTACAAGCTGCCCAAGCTGCGCTCGTGGAAGGTGCTGCTGAATCTGGCAATGCTGTACCCAACCTGTTGGCGATTACTGTGTTGACCAGCTTGAACGCTCGTACCCTAGCTTTTGATCTTAAAATCCCCTTGGAACTCCCCGAATATGCCCTGCATATGGCGTTGCTTGCCCAAGAATGCGGATTGGCTGGAGCCGTTTGCTCTCCCCAAGAAGTGGAGCAACTCCGCCAAACCTGCCGCGATCGCTTTTTGCTAGTCTGCCCCGGCATTCGACCTACTGGATCAGCCGCCGGTGACCAACGCCGTACTCTCACCCCGCGGGCTGCGATCTTGGCTGGAGCCAACTATTTGGTCATTGGTCGCCCGATCACTGCGGCGGCTGATCCTTCATTGGCGTTTCAGCAAATTTGCGATGAGTTAAGTAAACAAGCCTAGAGGATCTGTTGTACATCCTGTTATCTAGTTAAGAGAGGATTTAGAAGGCAAGCTATTAGCGCTTAGCATTCAAGTTGAAAAGTCAAAGCGCTACTGAGGGCGAGTACATTTTCTATTGCTATGTTGGTAAAAATTGCATGAAATCTACCGCATCCATATGTCTAGCGAAGCGTACTTCCTTTTAGATAGGAGATTTCTCATGATTTTTATCATTCCAATCATTCTCGGTGCTGCTGCTTTAATCACTGCGAGCGCGGGGGTTATAACAGGAATAGGTGGCGTTTCCAAAATGGGGGAAGCCAAAGAGATTGGAAAAATTGCTCAAAAACGATATGAACAGAAGCGTGATTCAGCAAAAAGTGACTTACAAGAGACTCAGACTTTAGCAGAAGAATATGGTGAGCTTCAAATTCAAGTCAAGCTACAAACCATTGCACGTTTTGTAGCTTTTATCGAACGAATTGGGCAACGGGCTTCGCAAAGCGATATGGAGTTTTTAGAGGGCTTGGAAGGTGTTTCACCTCAGCAGATTCATGAATACAAGGCAGCAGCATTAGAAGCGGAGCGTTTCGCAACAGGTACTTTTACAGCAGTTGGTGCTGCTTATGCAGCTAGTCAAGGCACAGTAGCACTTGTAGGACTTTTTGGTACAGCTAGCACTGGCGCAGCAATCGGTGGACTTAGTGGTGCTGCTGCTTGGAATGCTACTCTTGCATGGCTTGGTGGAGGTTCCTTGGCAGTAGGAGGAGGAGGAATGGCGTTAGGGACTATAGTGCTAAGTGGTATTGCAGTGGGACCAGCTTTAATGATTGGTGGTTTTGTCTTAGGAGGACAAGGGGAAAAAGCCTTGACTGAAGCGCGTCACTATGAAGCAAAAGCAAATACTGAAATTGCAAAACTTAATACTTTCAAGGAGTTTCTTGAACAAGTACAACGGCGGATTACAGAATTAAGGAATCTTGTAAATACACTAAACGACATAGCTATTGAAGATTTAATGGAGCTTGAGTCAAACCCCTTTGTCCGTGAGCGAGATGCTGCCAAATTCCAACAAGTTGCACTTTTAGTTAAGGCACTAGCCGAAATTATGAAAACTCCAGTTTTAGACACCGAGGGTAATTTAAATCATGCTACAGAAACTTTGAAGGCAAAGTACCGTACTCTCTAAACAAAAATATGGTAACTAAAAAAACCTCTATGGATTTTGTCCGAGGTGTTGAAGCATTCGCCACTCCTGCTCAATGCTTGAATGATGTTATTCAAGCGTGGACTGAGTATTTGACAGTCGTTGAAGAAGAGAGAACTAAACGCTCTAGAATTGAGGCTTGGGAAAAGAGCACTCTTGCTGAAATCCAGGCAAAACGTGATTTTCTGATTGGTTATCTTGACCGTTCATTTGATGAGCGGACTAACAACTTTCAGTCTCTTTTTCAAGCAGTTGATCGAGCAATGTCTTCTGGTAATAATCAACAACTTGGTTTAGCACTACATGCGATAGTGGAACTGGCTAAATCTAGCCCTTTTAAAGACATTGCAGACCTGTCTACTGTGAAAGCAGCACTTAATGATCCAGAACATGTGTGGGACTTATAGTATGGTAGGCATCTAATAATTTATATGCAGATAGGTTTCAGAACTCCAACCAACAGATTTTGAGACTATCTGCTATTGCTAGTTCAAAGTTGTTAGACCTAACTCCCGTAGTTGATAAATTACTTTTCTTTGACATCGCTCCTCTTGGAAACCCCAACGTATCTTTCACCTCTAAACCTCCTCTACAAATTAAATCAAGCGATCACACCTGAGTCTGTCCTAATACACTAATTCCTATAGTCTAGCTCGGTTTCTAATGTCCTTCGGTTGGTTAACGCCCAGTCACTTCAGTATGCTGGGTTTGCTGTAGTATTTGCGATCGCCGATAAAATTATGCTGAACTGACTTGATCGCTAAAATAGAACCACAGCCTGTACCAAAGACAGTATGAAACTTGAAGCCATTCTCAGCGATCGTCACCTCATCCACTCCGATCCAGACATTATGAGTGGTGTGCCTATCTTTGTCGGAACCCGTGTTCCTCTACAGACTTTTCTGGACTACTTAGAGGGTGAAGAAGGACTAACCGAGTTTGTTATAGACTTTCCTCATCTGGAATCCCAGGCAATTCAAGTTCTGGAAGCGATCGCCAAAGTCATGCTCTATCAAGAACGTCACACCAATGCTCATCCTGCTTGACGAAAACCTCTTGAGCAAGAAACTGAAGCAGCCCTTTCTTGAAGCAGGTCATACCGTCAGTAACGTGGATGATATGGGCTGGCGTGGTTTCAAGGATCGGCAGATTCTAGAACTAGCAAGCACCTACCCCTTTGATGTTTTCATCACCGCAGACAAAAATCTAGCCTTCCAACAAAATCTCACCCGCTACCCCGTCTGCATTGCTCTTCTAAATACCAGCACCACTAGACCCAGCCACCTCTTGCCCCTCATGGTGCAATTGAGTGTGCGGCTAACCTCAGTCTTTGAGGAAAGTAAGATAATCAGAATTGATGATGCAGGAACCATAGCCGCGATCGCTTTTTGCTAGTCTGTCCTGGCATTCGACCCACTGGATCAGCAGCGGGTGACCAACGCCGTACCCTGACCCCACGGGCTGCGATCGCGGCTGGAGCCAACTATTTAGTCATTGGGCGACCCATTACGGCGGCAGTTGATCCTGCCCTAGCCTTTCATCAGATTTGTGAAGAGTTGGGCAAAAAAGTTTGAGAATACGATGAGTTTCACATATCGATTATCTACCAGCAAAACCCAGTATTCCTATGGGTTGATTCAATGTATTGATTTATCAAGCTAGAGTGTGAATCATGCGAACTCTAAAAAAGTATGAGAATATAAAGAAATCCTTAAGAGGTGAAGACCGATGATCACTGCCAAGATGATGCAACAGCTTTGGGCTGTAATCGAGTCTACTCAAGTTAACACGCTGCTGCAATTTGACGATTCTGATTTAATAAAGTTGCTGTTAAACCAGTTTGCCAATCAGCAAACCATTGACGCTCAAACCACTCATAATCTGAATACTTATATTGAGTCACGCCTGCCGCTGATTCGAGACATTGCTGAAGAACGGCGATCGCTAGGGCAGGGCACTCTTTAGTACAACGCTATGAACCATTGGCTGAGCATTGCCCTAGGCGCTTATTCGATTGGAGCCGTGATTGAAGGGATTAATGCTGTGAGCCATTTACCGCCTTCAGCCTTCAACCCGCCCAACACAGAGGTTCCATCCAAGTCAACTGAGCCGTTGACCAAGCATTGGCACAAAATTGCCGCGATCGCCTCCGTCAGCATTTGTGGAGCGGTTCTTTGGCCCTGTCGTTTACTTCACCGAGCTTTGAAAGATGATCAAGCGTGAGTCTGCTTGAGAAGCAATGATCAATCTAAAAATACGCTTAAACTAAAACCCCTGCCGAACCGAAATAGGTTCACGACAGGGGTTTGTTTAGCAGAAAAACTTTAGCAGAGAAACCAGTTTAGGGCGCGTCTTGGGTTGGCAAAATAACTCGCTTGGCTAAGCCTAGTTTGCTCAAGCCTTGAATTGCCCACCAAGTCATGTCGATTTCCCACCATTTCAGCCCCGCTTTTGCCACGTTGGGAGCCGCATGATGGTTATTGTGCCAGCCTTCACCATAGGTTAAAAGGGCTGCCCACCATAGGTTACGAGAGTTATCCTCGGATTCAAAACTGCGATATCCGGTCATATGGCTAGCGGAGTTAATCAGCCATGTGCTGTGCCATAGCAAAACGGCTCTGAGAAATACGCCGTAAATTACAAATGACCAGCCGCCCATGAGATAAAGCAAGATCCCTAACGGCAACTGAAGCAACAGGAAGTAGGTATTTAATCCGCGATAGAAGGGATCACGAGCGAGTTCTGGCGCATATTGTTTGTATTGATCGTAGTCAAAAAATTTCTTGATTGGGTAGAACAACCAAAGCATATGGCTCCACCAAAATCCTTTGTTGGCAGAATAGGGATCTTTGTCGTTGTCTTCGGTGTGGAGATGGTGTTGGCGATGTCCGGCTACCCAAAAAATCGGTCCACCCTGAAGGGCTAAGGTGCCAAGAACAGCGATCGCATACTCTAAAGGTTTAGGGACTTGAAAGCTGCGATGGGTTAACAGGCGATGATAGCCTAAGCAAATGCCAATGCTGCCAAACAGCCAATGTAAGAAAAGAGTAACGCCCAAGGCAGACCAAGAGAAGAACCAGGGAGACAGAAGCGCGATCGCGTGGACTGCACCGAAAAACGCCACGCTCACCCAGTCTAGAGGAGGCAATTGCTCGACAGGAGCCACCTTAACCGAAGTAGAAGTCATCAGTATTCCTTAATAATTGAATGATTTCCATAGGGGCGCGATCGGATGCAAGTTCGCAAAACTGACGCTCCTGTAAAAACCGTTTACACTGGAGAAAATGCAAGTAGTGCTTACATTTCTTCTACTGTAACAATCTTTAACGATTTATGCAAGTGTCACTTGCATTTTAATCATGGCTGATCAGCGAAACTCTACTCGGCAACGGTTGATTCATTCTGCCCTTGAACTGTTTGCGACCCAAGGGGTGACTGAAACGACGACCAAACAAATTGCTGAGTTGGCAGAAGTGAATGAAGTGACTTTATTTCGCCAGTTTGGTAATAAAAATGGGCTGCTGCTAGCGGTGATTGAAGAAGCAGCGGTGTTTACCCAATTGGGTCAGACATTAGTGCGACAAGCCAGTGAGACTGGCAGCTTGGGAGATATTTATGAGGCACTTAGCGCCTATGCCACCGCCTGCTTGCAAGCATTAGAAGCCGTTCCAGCCGTGGTGCGATCGGTGGTGGGCGAATCGGGGCAGTATCCCGCAGAGAATCGAGCGGCATTGGGGAAAGGGTTTACTCAAGCAAATCGCTATGTCGCGGATTATTTTGCCAGGGTGATTGAGCAAGGGCAATTGCAGACTCATCTTCCCGCCGAAAAACTGGCAAGCTTACTGAATGGAATGCTTTTAGGATATGCCGTCATTGAATTTACTAGCGAATTTCACGAACTTTGGAAAAATCGAGAGGATTTTTTAGAAACGGTTGTAACACTCTTCTTAAATGGTGCATTTTCCAGTGCTTCACAACTTTCTTTTCGCTCAGTTTCTTTAGTCAAACCTGAGTCTTCATCTAGTGCAGTCTTATCTGATTTATCTGCAAGTTTAGTTCATAAAATTTTACAGCAAGCTAAGAAAGTAGGATTACAAGACTATGCGATCGCCTATGTTTTGTTTGGTGCTGGGTTAAGTCCATTAGAGATAATTTCTCTACATCACAGGCACTATATTAGTGATGCGAGTCAACAACTGTTGCAGATTGCTCAGGGAAGCCGCCAAGTTCCTGTGAACCAATGGATCTTAGGCAAACGCTATGGTTCATACACTCGTAATCCGTTAACTCAATGGCTCAAAAGCCGTAAAGATAATCAATCATCACTATTTGTCGGTAATGACGACCAGCCATTAACAGAAGCAGGATTGCGTCAACGCTGGCAACGCTGGACAGAGGGTTTGTTCACCCCAGAAGGGCAGCCTCCCACGATCGCCCAAGCTCACCAAACCTGGTGTGTGGAACTGTTAATGCGGGGAGTCAGCTTAGATGATCTGCAACTGTTGACAGGGTACGATCGGGCAACGCTGCAACCCTACGCGCAGAGAGCTAAGGAAAAAACAGCATTGGAACAAGCAATTCGATTGGATCAAAAACCCTAAACGCGATCGCCTGACTTGATAGCCTTGTGATTTTATCTCCTCACGATCGCAGATTCACTGAATTATCGAAATCAGCCCATGCAATTTCTCTGCATTATTTGCTGACTAATACTCGCCAGATGATAAAAGCGGTAAAGCTAATATAACCAAATACAACTAGCCAATCTTGCCAATTTTCGAGCAGAGTCAATTCACTATTCATGCTCCTCCTTTTGCAAAATCGCTGTTATGGGCAAAAAGCGATCGCCCTTACAACAATACGCGATGTGCAACCTGGAGTAGCTATTTAAGCCATGCGATCGCGGTTATGGCAATTTGCATCATTGCTTGGCAGGTGTTATTGAGTTAGTGGGGCGGACGTGATCCGCGATCGCTTAACTCTCTTAGTTCTGGCGTTAGTGCTACTTTGTAAATCCCAGCGTGTAGCGGTAGAGTGCAACGGGGCGATCGCCTGCCACAAAAGCTTTAGGATGAGGTGGATTAAGATAAACCGCCGTAAATTGATCAGCAGTCACGCTGCCATCGGGCTGATGGGTATAGGCTGTGGTGGTTTCGACCTGATTTTTGTAGGGTTTTTCGGGCGCTTGAAAAAACTGCTGAAATAGCTCTGAGGCAATGAAACGATCGGGATCAGGCTGTTCAACAGTGCGCCCTATGGCGAAGGAAAATAACTTGCGATTATCTCGAAATTTTGTAGTCATGCGATTAGGGTCGCGTGAATCTACCCAAACCCGAAACACGCGATCGCCCAAATAGGCTTTGGCAAGGCTTAACCCATTAAACGCGCGATCGGACACCACTGAGGCGGTTGTCAGAGATTTTGTTGGCAGGGACAGGAATGGAACAACCGCTTTATTGCGTTCCAAAATGGTGTTAGGCACGAACCGCACTGGGCACGTTATGGGTATATTCAAAAAATCTCGATTGCCCTCGAAGCCCGGAGTTGTGACCTCTGGTGCCAATGGTGCCACCATCTCTTTCAAGGTGCTGGTCAGTTTCCAAGTGCCCACCATCCAATCGGGGTAGATTAAATCGCCTTCGACAGACTGCACAGTCGGTTTATCATTCCATTCAGGAAAGGCGGCAATGCGCTCTGTTAAAGTGCTTGCAAGCACTGCGGAGGTTGAACAGAGGCAGCCAATGAACAGCAATGGAAGTAGACAATAGGCAAGGGTAAATAGAATCCGAATTGAAAAAGAAAACTTCATGGGCACGTTTAAAGGACATTGCTGAATCTGGGATGAAATTTGTAGAGGCAATCCCTTGTGGTTGCCCTCCATCTCCGGCAGGGTAGGCACAAGACCTACCCCTACAGTCAAAGATCATACTTGCATTCAGCAACGCCGTTTAAAGACAAATCAGCGAGAAGGCGACTCGGCTAAAAGGCGAATCTTATAGAACGAACAACTTTTATTGCGATCGCCTTCTACCTTCACCCTTATTATTCGTTACTCATTCCCTGGTTCTCTGACCTGCCCCAAAACAATAGATTCATGCCGAAACGGAAGGCTGCCCTTAAAAATACTCTCTTCCAAAACAACGCGATCGCGTCCTTCAGCTTTTGCCCGATAAAGTGCCCGATCGGCGGCGGTAACCAGATGAATCGACGAGACATCTAAGAGAGGAGTAATGACCGCAACGCCTAGGCTCATGGTGACAAACTGGCTGACCAATGACCCTTGATGGGCAATTTTTAAGTCGGCGATCGCGAGTTGGATATCGTCAGCCACCTTTAAGGCACCTTGGGTCGGCGTGTTGGGCAAAATCACTGCAAACTCCTCTCCACCATAGCGCGCCACTAGATCTCCAGGACGCTTGGTTGCCAGCCCAATTGCGCCCGCAATTTGACGTAAACATTGATCGCCTGCTTGATGACCATAGGTATCATTAAACCGCTTGAAACAATCGACATCACACAATACTAAAGCGAGGGGTTGTTGCTCTCGCGACAATCTGCGCCATTCATGGGCTAAACAATTGTCAAACCCACGACGGTTTGCAACTTGGGTTAATCCATCTAGATGAGCAAGCCGCTGGAGTTCTTGGTTTGCCAGTTGCAGGGCAGTTTCCGCCGCACGGCGATCGCGCACCTCCGCCCGCAGTCGTTCATTTTGCTGTTCAAGCTGCTGCTGTAACCGTCGCAAAGACAAATGCAATTCAATCCGGGCAACCACTTCCATGCTGTGAAACGGTTTTGTAATGTAATCTACTCCGCCTAATTTGAAGGCTTTGATCTTGTCTGGCAGTTCATCTAGGGCACTAATAAAAATAATTGGAATGTCTCTGGTTGCAGGATTTGCTTTGAGTTTTTCGCAAACCTGATAACCATCCATCTGAGGCATACAAATATCTAATAAAACCAGTTCAGGTAAAGTAGATTCTGCTAGCTCTAACGCGATCGCTCCATTCGGGGCTGATTGAGTACTAAATCCCTGCCGGGTTAGCAAACTGCGAAGCAGGTCTACGTTATCTGTCACATCATCCACAATTAAAATCGTGTTCTGGTTGTGCTGGGTCTGCTGCTCGTTCATTAACCACTCTTTACTCAAAATCACTCTTTACTCAAAAAATTAGTACTTCGTTCAAAGTAAATCTATCTATAGATATAAAAGCTATGGATATAAAGGCAAATCCAATCAAGAATCTTTATCCTGCTTAACCTTAATTTACGATAGGCATGACGTATTACTGAAAAGCGGGTGGAATTGTGCTGACAGCGATCGCCGGAATCTTGAGAAAAGTTTAGGCAGAGATTGTCAACATTGCTGAATCGAGATATGAAATTTGTAGGGGCAATCCCTTGTGGTTGCCCTTCATCCTAAAGAGGGTAGGCACAAGGCGCTACCCCTACCAATAGAAACCATGTCTGCATTCAGTAATGCTAGATTTTCTACTGCTCCTGCTGTGAGGTACTACGTTTATCAACTTCTGATGCTCAATTCTAGGGTTCCCACGAGAGCGACCCTTGGTATATCAATCGCTACAATCTCAGTTAAATTACGTTGAATGGCGGAACTTTGCTAAGAAATGTCGTAATCTTTTTCATGCCATTCGCTATTTCTCCCTCCTTGCGACATGTCCAATTCTTTTGTTTTTACGAATGCTCGTATTCCAGGCTATGTTGGCTTACAACAACTGACGATTCAGGAGAAAGTGGTTATCTCTCTGGAACCTCAGTCACAGGTTATCCCCTCAGAGGGGTTCTTGGATTTGCTAGGCGACTGGATTTCACTCGGTGGGATTGATCTACAAATTAACGGAGCATTGGGACTGGCTTTTCCTGATCTGAATTCTAAAAATGCAGATAAGCTAGAAGTCATCAATCAATTCCTTTGGCAGCAAGGTGTCGATGGTTACTTGCCCACGGTGGTGACAACCTCTACGAAAAATATCCAGCGATCGCTCTCCACCCTTGCCACTTCTAATTCCCCCATCCTAGGCGCTCACTTAGAAGGTCCTTTTCTCAATCCGGCTAAACGGGGCGCTCATCCCGCAGAGCATCTATTACCGCTGACATTAGACACCGTGAAACGAGTGCTAGGTGACTATGCCAGTGTTGTCAAAGTGATGACATTAGCTCCTGAACTCGATGAAACAGGCAAAGTGATTCCTTACTTGCGATCGCTGGGTATTACCGTGAGCTTGGGGCACTCTTTGGCAACAGCGGCTCAGGCACAACACGCTTTCGACCAAGGAGCCACGATGGTGACCCATGCCTTTAACGCGATGCCGCCCTTACACCATCGAGAACCGGGTTTGCTGGGAGGCGCGATCGCCCATCATCAGGTACAGTGTGGCTTGATTGCCGATGGACAGCATGTTTCACCAATCATGATGGACATTTTGCTGCGTGCCTCTCGCTATGAACAAGGTATTTTTCTAGTCAGCGATGCCCTATCTCCCCTCGGCTTACCCGATGGCATTTATCCCTGGGATACTCGCCACATTGAAGTCACCAACGGCACGGCTCGACTTCCCGATGGCACCCTGTCTGGCACCACCTTACCGCTGCTGGTTGGCGTACAAAATCTAGTGAAATGGGGAATTTGTAATCTAGAACAGGCGATCGCCCTGGCAACCACTGCTCCCCGACGGGCGATCGGTTTACCCACCCATTACATCGGGCAACCTGCTCACCTACTCCGCTGGCATCAATCCAAGTCTGGGGAACTGCAATGGAAACGGTTAGGGAGTTTTGAGTTTTGAGTTTTGAGTTTTGAGTTTTGAGTTTTGAGTTTTGAGTTTTGAGTTTTGAGTTTTGAGTTT
>NZ_JBFPDP010000049.1:0-36467 GCF_040830845.1 Sivoneniella epilithica UHCC 1019 | reverse complement strand
GTTTTTACTGACCTCACTTGAACCGCATTCGGGACACTGCACTGCTTTTACCCTGATTTCATATTTCTATTATGCAATGCCGATTTTGGATCAGGTCTTTTTAACGGAACGAGGGTTACGCGAACTGAATAATCTGCAACAAGGAGAGTTGAAATTGGGTGCTAGTCTAACGATTGGCAACTACTGGCTCCCTGATTGCATTAGTCAGTTCAAGCTTCAACATCCCGGCATTTCGGTGATTTGCACCTTGGCAAATGCAGAAGAAATCTGCGAAGGCACTGCTACCGGGTTGTTTGATCTAGGAATTGTTTCGGGAGAAGTCAGACCGTCGTTAAAAACTGCGTTGGCTGCGGCAGAGGTGGGGCGCGATCGCCTGCAAATTGTGGTGGGCAAATCTCACCCTTGGTTTAAACATGCAACGGTGACTGTGGAAGAACTGATGCAGACTGCCTGGGTGATGCGTGAGAGCGATTTCAAACCCAAATTGCGATCGCTTTTGAAAAAATGATTGACATTCCCAGCCTTTTTCAGCAACTTTAGTCCCTCAGTGTGGCAGCTTCTTCTAGATTCATACCCCAACTCAAGTGCAGCGATCATTCAAAAATTCTTTCTCTTAATACATGATTGTGATCTCTATATCAAAATAATCTACTACATTCCGATTGGCTTACAGATGATTAAACGAAGTATAGTGGTGCAACATCGCACTAGGAGATTGATATGACGATCGCGCAGCATTTCCCAACTTCAACTATCAAGCGCCCTAGTTTTCTAGCTTTAGGGCGCGATCGCCTGCTCAAATTTGTTAATTTGCTGGGACTGTTCGCAACAAAGCTTTGGTGGCACGGCAAAGCCTACAGTGTAATTTTCATGATTATTGGACTCACAGTCCTCAGCTTGGCGTATTTATGGATTGAAACAACGTCTCGCAAATGGGCGATCGGCTGGATGGCAAAAGATCGCTCAAAGCGGCAGAATTTGCCAACTTACTAGTCTCGGAATTATATCCACTTCTGGCAGTAGCTTATTTTCAGCAAGTGTTGTCGATTGAGATTGAGTTAGGTTAGTGACGCGATCGCCCCGGTACTGCCCAGTGCAACCTCAAACGCAGATAAACGGGCGGCTTCCGCTAGCTCGGCTCTGCCATAAATGCGAGGCAATTGCTTGGTTTGCTCAAGCACCTGGCGCACCTCTGCATTGGTGATGCTGGCGAGAGTCCGGTTACTGAGTAAGGCGATCGCGGCTGCAATGCCCACGCCTTGAGCCACCGCCACATTAAATTCCACAATCCGCCCCGCAGAACAGGCATAGCCATCAAATCCTGATGCTGGACTGACGACGGCTAGATTCGGCACCGTTTGAACTAGTGCATGATGCATGCCAACGTTAAACAATGGCGATGTATGAAAACCAATATTGCTGATACCCTGTGCCATTGCCTTCGCCCCTAGCCCATCGATGCCGCCACGCACATCCAAATGATAGCCAAAGGTTGCTAATGCTTTACTCGCAGGCACGCCACCCAACAGCATGTCGGCTCCACTTAACCGATTAACACTATCGGCAATGTTTCCTGCATGACGAATGTAGAGTTCAGTTGCCGATCGCACAATTGGAGTCCCCCAACTTCTAAACCAGGCTGCCAACTGACGCATTTCTTCGATCATTAGCGCTGTAGGTTTAGCGCCTGCCCGTGCCAATGCCTCGGCTTGGGAACCTGTCGTGAAAAACATCAGCGCATTCCACGACAGTCTCCCTCCAGATAAAATAGCAATGTTGCCCGGATCGAGCGTAAAACCACTGCTTTTAAGGGACAAAGGCTTGCCTCGAAAGGCATGATATGCCAAAGACAATGCTGAGCAGCGCATATCAATATGGTCTTGCCCGACATACATGGATTTAAAGTTGCCCGATGCATCGACGAGACTTTTGCGAAACTGCTCTGCGAGTTTGGCGTTGCCGCCTGCCGCGATCGCCAGTTGCTCCTGTCCCGTGCGATCGTTCAGGTTATAAAACCGCTTAATCAGCATCGATTCCACTTCTTTCAGGCGGGCGATCGTCAGCCCCTCTGTTTCAAACACCAGCGTCACAGGTAACTCCGATTCGGGCAACCCAAATGTTTCAAATCCACGCAGTTTATTCACACCAGCAAATTGAGCCAGTTCTGCATTCACTGTTGAATCAATAAACTGCCGTGCTAAGTAGGTTTCGCCTTTGGTTAGCTGAATGCCGGCAATTCGCGTGCCGTTTCTAAGGACTGCTTTAATTTCCAAGCGACTGATCACATCCACATCCGCTTCGCGCAGCATGGCACGCAGAGCCGCATCCGCCTTAACCGGATCAAGCGCAATTTGCGTTACCCCCGATCGCTGCAAAAACTCTTTGTACAATGCTGATGGATCGCCAAATGTATCGAGCTTCAGCGATTGGCGCACATCCAACGGCACTCGACTGCGATCGAGGTAGGCAAGCCGCCCCCGAATTAAATGTCCACCAATGCCCTCTTGAGAATTGCCCTTAAACATCAGTAAGCTGCGGGGCTTCTTGCCTGTACGCCGCTGATATTCCCTGGATGCCGCCACTAATGCCAAAACTCCGGGCACCTCATCGCCAAAACCAATCATGTCGTAGGTGCGATTTGCAGTGAGTGTAGTAGAGGTCATAGGGTTAATCAAGATGAACGACAAAAAGTAGCTCTTTAAAAGAACAGATGAGAAAATAATCTCACTGTTTATTCAATTAAGTCGATGGCTGAAGCGAACATGCAGGTCTGTAAGGTGTGTGGGGTTAAGATTATCAAGATTATCGGTGGCGATCGCGTATTATTTTCGGTTGGCGCACCGGGCACTCGTGAAACACTCTGGCAAAAGGTCTGCAAACATACTCAAAATTCGGGGTGCATCAATCGTCAGAATACCTAGAAATTAATTTCTTAAAAAGTTAATATCTATCCCTGCTTTGGCAAGTCTCCACATAGAAATTTTATGAGTTCATCATTGTCCTAGCTTGTAATTTTACGGTGATTTTACGCTGAACATCCTGTTTTTCCTAAAATTCTCGGTAAGAAGAAGTATCAGGTTTTTACTGAAAATCTGATTTTAATTCAGTACCGTGGATTCACAGGAGAATTGGTTGTGTTGACCAGAAAAGCCAGCAAGCTGTTACGGTACGTTAGTCAAAACAGCGTTGGGTTTACATTGATTGAGCTACTGGTTGTTATTACAATCACGGGTGTTCTCGCCGCGATAGCCCTTCCGACCTTCTTAAGTCGGGCGAATAGTGCTAAACAGGCAGAAGCTAAAACTTATATTGGGACGCTCAACCGTGCCCAACAAGCCTATGCGATCGAATATTCTCAATTTGCCACTAACCCGATCACTTTAGGCATTGAGATTCGGGATAGCAGCAACTACAAATATGAGATTAAAGTGAGCAGCGACGGTCAACCCTATGCGATTCACTACGCAGACTCAACAACCAATAAACTGCACGCCTATGTTGGCATGACGGCTCTAGTTCAAAGCAACGGTAACTCAACGATGGCGATCGTGTTGTGTGAAGCTGCAAACCCAACGGGTGGCAGAGCCGCTGATCCAATTTATAGTTCTAGTTCAGTAGACTGCGCTCCTAGCACCCAAGATCTTGCAAAAAATTGATCTTTAACATTAATACGATCAAGTTGAAAACCTTTAAAGCTTAAAAAAATAGCCTCATCTCGTAAGACAAAGCTATTTACTACGAATAGTGAAGCCACGTTGGAGTGTTATAAAACTCCAGCGTTAGTCAAGCCTAAAATCGCACCTGCCCCTAAAATGTGACCAAAGCTGGTGGTTGCTAAAAGTTCAGGGAGTCCAAATTCTCCCCCAAATGGATCGGGAAATTGGATGGGCAGTTTGGGACCTACGCCTTTACGACTGATGGCATAGCGCCCGATCGCGATCGCAAACAAATTGCAAAGTATCATTGTAATACCAACCCCAATTGACCAATCGGTGGCGCGTTCGTGGATCACTGCTAACAGGGGCATATAAAACATATTTTCATCTCCAAAAATAACGAGCAAAGTACACTATTTGAATTAGAAGAATTATAGGAATCTATGGGATAGCAAATTGCAAAGTAGGTTTATTTGTTTAAATCAATTAATGAATAAATTTATATTTTGATACGAAGATTTGTTTTTGGATTCCGTGTACTGAGATGTATTCATGAGTTTACGAGTCAAAATTTGCGGTATTACCCAACCCGAACAGGGACGCGCGATCGCCCAATTGGGTGCTACGGCTTTAGGCTTCATTTGTGCGCCAACGTCACCCCGCTATGTGACCGCTCCCCAGATTGCAACCATTGTGGCAAATTTGCCCATCAATCTAGAAACTGGCAAACCCTGCTGCGATCGCATTGGAGTATTCGTTAATGCTGATCTAGACTTGATTTGTCAAACAGTCGCGCTGGGTCACCTAAATGGCGTACAGCTTCATGGAGACGAAACTCCAGAACTCTGCAATCGCCTTCGTCAAGCGCTTCCAGACGTTGAGTTGATCAAAGCTCTCCGCATTCAATCTGCGATCGCCTTAGAAACCATCCCTCAGTATCAAAATTCTGTGGATGCCCTACTTTTGGATGCTTACCATCCGACTCTTGCAGGTGGCACAGGTAAAACTTTGGATTGGTCAGCATTACAACAATTTTGTCCAACGATTCCCTGGTTTTTGGCAGGCGGATTAACTCCAAGCAATATTCTAGAAGCGCTAGCCTGCTTGCATCCTCAGGGAATTGATCTTTCTAGCGGCGTTGAAATCAGCCCTGGCAACAAAAATATGAACCAAGTGGCTCAGCTATTTGATGTCCTAAACCAAAGGGCTGCTTCTCCAACGCTAATTTAATCTTGACAATCGCCCATCGGAACAATCGCCCATCGGATGAGGATTTTGTTTATTTCGCATCCATCCAGTTGTCGCCTGCATGAATTTCGACGGCGAGGGGAACGGAGAGGGTGACGGCGGATTCCATCATGGATTGAATTTTGGGCTGGAGAGATTCCCATTCTTCCGGACGCATTTCAAAGATGAGTTCGTCATGGACTTGCAGCAGTAAGTTTGCGTCGTGGTCTTTTAGCAATTCGTGCAGCCGGATCATGGCGATTTTGATGATGTCGGCGCTGGAACCTTGGATGGGTGCATTGGCGGCAGCGCGCAGCATCTGAGCATCGTATTGATCGCGCAGTTTGAGTTGGCTGAGATCGATCGCGTTGGGATCTTGACCGCGCAAACTCCGCAAACTTTCGCTGGCAAAGTTGAAATAGCGACGGCGACCGAGAATGGTTTCGACATAGCCATTGGCAAGCGCTTCTTGCTGCATTCGCTGGAGATATTTGAAGACATTGGAGTAGCGAGAGTTGAAGCGATCGATAAACTCTTGGGCAGTTCTGCGATCGACTTTTGCTTCTCGTGCAAATCGCTGGGCACCCATGCCATAAATCACGCCAAAGTTGATGATTTTGCCGAGTCGCCGCTCTTCTGAAGTAATGTCTGCTTTTTCAAATAAAAGCTGAGCCGTTAGGGTATGAATATCCTGTTTGTTGTGATAGGTTTCCAGCAGGACGGGTTCTTGGCTCAAGTGCGCCAGAATCCGGAGTTCAATTTGGGAATAGTCAGCAGCCACCATCAACCAGCCCGGTTCCGGGATGAATGCTTGCCGAATCAGACGGCTAAACGCGGTGCGAATCGGGATATTTTGCAAGTTGGGATCGGAGGAAGACAGACGACCAGTGGCGGTGATCGCCTGATTGAAATTGGTGTGAACTCGCTGGGTGTCTTTACGAGCGATCGCGGGTAGGGCATCCACATAAGTTGATTTCAGCTTGGATAAGGTGCGATGCTCGACGATCGCTTCAATCACCGGATGGTCATCCAATAGCTTTTCTAGCGTCGCAGCATCGGTGGAGTGACCCGTTTTGGTTTTACGCGATTTGCGGCGATCGAGCTTAAGCGTGTCAAACAGCAGTTCACTTAGTTGTTTAGGCGAACCCAAATTAAAATTGCTGCCCGCTGCTTCATAAGCCCGAAGCTCGATTCTGGCTAAATCTTGCTCTAACTGCTTGGAAAATTTATGCAGATAGTCTTGGTTGATGCGAACTCCTAGCCATTCCATTTCGGCTAGCACAGGTTCCACAGGCACTTCCACGTCTACAAATAGGCGATGGAGTGCGGGGCTTTCCGCTAAGAGCGATCGCAAAATCGGCACCAACCGAAACACCGTGTGGGCATCCATGCCACAATATTGGGCAACGGCGGGAATGCTGATATCCGCAATGGTTTTACCTTTGGGGACTAAATCGGTGTAGCTGGTAGTCGTCAGCCCTAAATGGGTTAGCGTTAAGCTAGATAGGTTATGTGTTTGGTCGGGGTTGATCACATAACTTGCCAGCATGGTGTCAAACGTTACGCCTGCAAGATGAATGCCCTGTTGTCGGAAGGCGAGGCGATCGAATTTGGCATTTTGTAGCGCTTTGGGATGATCGGGGCTTTCTAAAATAGGACGCAGTGCTTCTAACACTAGTGTTTTATCCAAATTTTTGCCGATCGCATGGTTGAGGGGAATGTATGCCACATCCGAGATTGCTTCGCCCCAACCAACCCCAATTCCCACCAGTTCAGAATCGCGAGGTTCTAGGGCAGTGGTTTCAGTATCCCAACTGGTCAGCAAGTCGGGCTGATTGCGAACGTCTAAAATTTTTATCAGTTCATACAGCTTTTCGGGCGTATCAACTATTCGGGGTTGTAGCATGATGGACCGAACTGGAGTCGCTGCATCGGTTTCCTCGGCACTATAAAACCAAAGATCTTCTCCTTCATCAAAGCTAGTGTTGCTGAGCGCTTTGAGGGGTTCAGGTGCGATCGCTATCTCCTCTGTTTCCGCCGCTTCATTTGTTTCCAGGACTTCCTCAGCTTCACCCCTAAACTGGCGATGCAGCTTTTGAATTTTGCTGAGAAAGGTACGAAACTCTAGCTTTTCTAAGATAGGCAAAACAGCAGCGTCATCAAATTCTTGCAGTTGGCACGTCTCTAGAGCAATGTAGATCGGGACATCTAAATGAATTTGAGCCAAATATTGAGAATGCAGGGCATCGTTGCGTCCGTCTTCTAGCTTTTTGCGGGTGGCTCCTTTGATCTGGTCGATCGCTGCATAAATGCCGTGGAGTGAATCATATTCTTTCAGGAGTTGGACGGCTGTTTTTTCACCGATGCCGCGCACACCTGGAATATTATCGGAGGTATCACCGCAGAGGGCTTTGAAATCCACTACCTGTTCCGGCAAAACACCCAGCTTTACTTGAACCTCTTCAGAGCCAAATTCTTTCAACGAGGGAATGCCCTTGCCGTAGCTGGTACTCATGTAAAGTACGGTGGTGCTGCCTTCGGGGTTAACCAGTTGAAATAGGTCGCGATCGCCACTTAAAATTTTCACCCGCATCCCCGCCGCTGTTGCCCGTCGCGTCAGAGTGCCGATAATATCATCGGCTTCGTAGCCGGGAGCCGTCAACACAGGGAGTTTGAGAGCAGTCAACAATTCTTGTAGGTTTTTCAGATCGGGCAAAAAGCCTTCAGGCGGTTCGGGTCTGCCTGCTTTGTAGGTGTCGTCTTGATCATGGCGAAAGGTTTTGTCTGCCACATCAAAGGCGATCGCCACATACTGCGGCTTTTCCGTTTCCATCACCTCTAGCAGTGCTTTCAAAAAGCCATAGGATACGCTCGTGGGAATGCCGCTTTTGGTTCGTAGTCCGCCCTCGCGCCCTTTAGCATGGGCATAGTAGGAACGAAAGGCAAGGGAGTGCCCATCAATCAGGATCAAGACAGGATTGGTTGAGTTAGCCAAAATGAACGCTTATCAAAAGATAGGGTCTATTGTAGCGATCTCTACCGACAGACGGAAACAATCAAGCGGGGACGAGCCATAAGTTAATCCAGGTTGACTGAATAGTTCAACAGGTTCCAACTTGGGCATTCTATCAAAATCTATCAAAACTTCATACTTTTGGCAGATTTTAGTTTGTTGGCAGTTATATTGTCAGATAAAGCTGCAATTAACTCAAAGCCTCCCATGACAGACTCCTCAAATATCACTCTGACGATCGCATTCGTTGACCCAGCGATCGCCTAGAATCATGGACGATCGCCCAAGTTTAAGCGAAAATAAAGAAGATTTGCCGGGATCAAACCAATGACAACTGAAGACTTGGGCAATGACGTACCGCTGGAGATGGTGGTAATTCCTGGTGGTGAGTTTTTGATGGGAATATCAGACAGTCAGAGAGAAACAATCCTCAAGGAATATTTGAAGACGGCTAGTCAAGAAAATGCTGAAAAGTGGACTAGTTGGAAACTGCCGCAGCACAAAGTTGTTATCCCAGCATTCTGTATGGGCAAGTATCCGGTGACGCAGAAGCAATGGTTGGCTGTCATGGGTGAATTTAAGCAAGAACCTAGCTTTTTGGGAGACCAGCGCCCCATTGAACGGGTTTCCTGGGACGACGCGATCGCGTTTTGCAGCCAACTTTCCCAAAAAACCGGCAAGCCTTACCGTCTACCCAGTGAAGCCGAATGGGAATACGCTTGTAGAGCCGGAACCACAACCCCGTTCTCTTTTGGCGACACCATTACCCCTGATTTGGCAAACTACAACAGCAACTATACCTATGGCGAGGGCGCAAAGGGCGCCTGTCAAGAGCAAACAACCGATGTGGGCAGCTTTCCCGCCAATGTCTTTGGTCTCTACGATATGCACGGCAACGTTTGGGAATGGTGCGCCGATCAATGGTATGACAGCTATACCAATAAACCAGAGAGCCTCAAACAAAATGGCGCGATCGCTTGGACAGCAGAAAATACTAAAATATCCCCAAAACCGGATGTAGCAGAACTCCGCCTCCTGCGCGGTGGTTCGTGGTACGACAATCCGAGGCACTGCCGCTCTGCTAATCGCAACTGGCACGGGCGCGACTATCGTGGCTTCAACTTCGGTTTTCGACTTGTTTGTGCGGTTCCGAGGACTCTTTAACCCTTGACTAGACACCGGGGTTCTGCACCCTACTGTGGCGATCGCGCTAATCTTGGATAGAACCCCGGTTTCTCAATCTCAGCGATCGCCGTTGAGCTAATCATATAGGCGCGATCGCTGTTGTGAAGAGAAGGGGCGATCGCGGTGAAGTTGCAATTTAGATGAATTTCCTCTCTAACTCACAAAACGATGCCCTGGAAACTGAAGGACGCAGAACAAAAATTTGCTGATTTAATTCATGCGGTTGCTGAAGCGCCTCAGTGGATCTACGACCAAAATCAACTGGTTGCAGCCGTGATCAAAGCGGACGTTTTTCAGGAATTTCTGGTTTGGCAACAGCAATCCCAGCAGTTTTCATTAGCCAATGCTTTTGCAGAGCTACGTGAGCTTTGTGCTGAGGAAAATTATGTGCTTGAAGCACCTTCTCGACATGATCGCTCAAATCCTTTTGCTGAAAGTCCCCATGACCTTTCTTGATGATACTAACGTCATCAGTGAATTAGCGCGATCTCAACCCAATTCAGGGTTATGGACTGAAGGGCAACCGTTTCATCGATCGCGTTGAGAAAAAGCCAGGAATCAAAGGTTAAAAACTTGCGATTCCTAGCTGCTGGACGAACTATTAGAAACAATCTGACTGAGAACGATCTTACTTAGCCAGTGTGCGGCGTTTTGAGATCATGCGATACGCCTCAATGATGTCGCCTATCTCCCAAGAATTGAAGTTATCAATTCCAATCCCGCATTCAAACGCAGTATTGACTTCCTTCACATCTTCCTTCATCCGCTTCAGCGAATCAAGGCTGCCCTCAAAGACAACGTTGTTATTCCGGCGAATCCGAACTTTGCAGTTCCGCAGGATTTTGCCGGATTGCACATAGCATCCTGCCACCTGCCCTCGTCCAACAGGGAAGACAGCCCTTACTTCCACTTGACCCAAAGGTTCTTCCACCAGTTCGGGATCAAGCAACCCTTCCATTGCCCCTTGGATGTCGTCCAATAGGTTATAGATGATGTTGTAATCCCGGACATCAACTCCCAGGCGATCGGCAGCTTGTCGTGCGCCTGTTGCTAGAGTTGTGTTAAAGCCAATGATCACAGCGGAACTCGCAGCCGCTAGGTCAATATCTGTTTCAGAGATCTCACCAGGCGCAGCATACAATACTCGGACTTGCACTTCATTTTGGGGCAACTGCTTGAGTGAACTAAGGATCGCTTCCACTGATCCCTGTACATCCGCTTTCAGCACCAAGTTGAGTTCTTTGAGTTCTCCCTCTTGGGCACGAGCCGAAAGGGTATTTAAGCTGACCCGACGAGAAGACATGGCGGCTAACAAACGAGACTGGCGCTGTTCGTCGCTGCGATCGGAAGAAACTGCACGAGCTTCTTTTTCATCAGCAAACACGTCAAACTCATCTCCAGCCGCAGGCACATCTGCCAGTCCTAGCACTTCTACAGCAAAAGAAGGACCAGCAACTTTCACACGCTGACTGCGATCGTCTACCATTGCCCGCACTTTGCCAAAAGCAGATCCGGCAACTAGCACATCGCCCACTCGTAGAGTGCCGTTTTGCACCAAAAGCGTTGCCACAGGACCCTTTGCCTTATCCAAGTGGGCTTCGATGACCGTGCCTTTCGCAGCGCGATCGGGATTTGCAGACAGTTCTTCGATTTCAGTGACTAGCAGGATCATTTCCAGAAGCGTATCAAGGTTGTCACCATTGAGGGCGCTAACGGGCACCATGATGGTTTCGCCGCCCCATTCTTCTGGAACTAAGCCATACTCTGTTAGCTCTTGTTTAACGCGATCGGGTTGAGCGCCTTCCTTATCAATTTTATTAATGGCGACCACAATAGGTACTTCAGCCGCTTTCGCATGGCTAATTGCTTCGATTGTTTGTGGTTGAACTCCATCATCGGCTGCAACGACTAAAATCGCGACATCCGTAACTCGTGCGCCCCGTGCGCGCATTGCAGTGAAGGCTTCGTGACCCGGTGTATCGAGAAAAACCACCTTTTGCATTTCGCCGTTGTGTTTAACATCAACGTGATAAGCACCGATATGTTGAGTAATACCTCCTGCCTCACCCTGAGCTACTTTCGTTTTGCGGATAGAATCTAGCAAAGATGTTTTCCCGTGGTCTACGTGACCCATGATTGTGACGACAGGAGGACGACGCTGGAGGCTTTCCAAGTCACCCGCATCTAGCATCTCAATGACTTTAGTAGCAGCAGCTTGACGCACCCCGACTTCCGCTTCCACGCCTAGTTCCAGTGCAACCATGGTGGCAGTATCTACGTCTAGCGTCTGGGTCACGGTTGCCATGATGCCTTTCATAAACAAGGCTCTAATAATATCGGTTTCGGGAGTCTCCATTTTGGCGGCAAGTTCCTGAACCGTCAAGCTACCTAAGAGCGTGATGTGGGTTGGCTTTTCAACCTTCACTTCTTCATGACGATTACGGCGATCGCGGGAGCCAGATCCACCTTTCTTAGGTTTCTGAGTGATTGCAATAGGCGCTCTAGTGGGAGCCTGACGCATTCCCTTCGGCTTAGCAGGACGCACCAAGGACAAACTCACATTGCTGCCGCCCTCTCCATCTTCGCCATCTTCTCCTTCGAGAAGCGCATCAAGGTCTTCCTCTTCTGCATCTAGGTCAGGCTGAACTCTCCGTTTTGCTTTAGTGCCAACTTTAGGAGATTTTAGCTGTGATTCTTCATCCTCACCATCCTGCCAATCTTTCCCTTTTTTGACGGTTCGTGGCAACGCTGGCTTAGGCTGCAACAGGGCATCAACCCCTACTGCGGCATCACCCATTGCAGGCGTTCTAGTTGGACGATTAACCCGTAGCTCAGGACGGACTAAATCATCCATTGCTCCTGGCATTCTGCCCTCTGTAGCAGTCGAATCTCCATCCGGACGAACGGGTTTAGGTCGCCGTAGTTCTACAATCGTTTGTTGCTGAGGACGAGGAACAGGTTTGCCCTCTACCGCTTTGCCGACAGGGTGCCGAGCAGGCATCATTGGCTTAGCACTAGGCGCAGAAGGTTTTGCAGGGGAAGGGGCTGACCGCGCAGCGCTGCCAGGTTGTCGGGTTGTTCCATCTGTTGATGGGCTTCCCGATGTCGGCTCTTCAGTGCGGACTCGCTTCAGGATTGGGCGGCTAGATGTATTTGGAACTAGGCTACCTCTAGGAACCGTAGGCGTAACGGGTTCAGGGCGCGGTGGAGGTGACGCTAATGGGACAGCATCTTCTTCCAGTGCTGCTTTTAGAGGTGTAGGAGATGGTGCAACGGCTTGAGAGGCTGGCGGTTCCTTAATCTCAGTTTTCAAAGAGTTAGATACCTCTGCTTTTGCCGATGGTTTGATCACTGTTTCGGGCGATGGCTGGGTCAAGCTTTCATTTGAATTGCTTGATCGCTCTAGCCGACTTGATCCAACTGGTTTTGGCGATGCTTGGGTTGGTACTGATGCTCCCACTTCTGGCGATGGAGGGGTGTAGGTGGGAGGGGTAGGAGGTTCAACGCTGGGCGATCGCGTAACAGATTTAATTGCCACAATCTGCTGCTTCTTTTGGACGGGCACAGAAACTCGTTGTTTGGGTTCTGCTGCTGATGAGTTCGTTGATGGTCGTGTCACTGGTTTAACAGAGGATGAATGAGTAGCAGTGTATTTTTCAGCCGCCGCACGAATTTTTTCAGCTTCAGAGTCTGTAATTGTGCTGCTGTGACTTTTAACCGAAATGCTTAATTGCTCACAAATCGCCAATATATCTTTATTATCCAAATTTAATTCCCGTGAAATCTCGTAAATTCTGACTTTTCCACTATTCATCCAATTTCCTCTTCGTGCCTATCCAGTTCTCACATAGTTGTCACCGTTCCAACTAAAACAACATTCAATCCAAACCGTAACCCTCTTTAATTCTAAGTCTTCTAACGTCTCTAGTTCAACTACTAGGGAAAACAAGATTGTTCAAAAATAACCTTGCTTGGCAATTCTAAAGTTGTTTTCAACTTTGTCATCATCCTTACTCTAATTTTGCACAAATCTTGAGAAGCGGAAACAACTTCAATTTGGGCACGATTCTGTTACATCACGATTTTGTCAGCCCCGCCACACTAGCTCACATCAGCCGTTTTTGTTACCTAGAAAGCTCATAATTTAGATGAGATTACCATTGTATGCAACATTCTGATTTGCAAAGTTTTTCCCTATTTTATGACTTTTGTGGATGCCCCAGTAGCGATCGCCTCATCTAATCGGTGTTTCCTGCTGGTAAAGTCGCTCTTCCAACTCTTCATACAAAGAATCCGTCACTGATGTTTTCAGCGCCCTACCTAGTCGATTCTTTTTTCGTGCTGCTTTGAGACAATCTATTTGTGGACATAAATAAGCAGAACGACCCATTCCTTCCTCTAACTGCACCACTTGTGAAGGATACACTCTAACAACTCGCCAAAAATCTACTTTAAGAGCGACTTTTCGACAGGCGACACAGCGGCGATAGTTCGGCTTCATTTCCTTATCTTCTCAATAATGCCGCTTAGACTGATTGATTTAAAGTCTCTTCTGTCACATTCATTTTTACCTCTGCCTCTGGTCGCTCATTTTGCGCTACAGCTTCGCTAAAGTGAGCGGCAGTCTCCTCGTCTTTCTTATACCGTTCCTCTTCTTCGTAGTCTTGATCCTCATAGTCTTGATCATATTGAAGAGGTTCGCGACTATTCAGCACTTCTGATATTTTTCGATCTTCTGCGTCGTAATCGTATTTGGCAGAATCTTTAATATCAATTTTCCATCCTGTTAATCGAGCCGCCAACCGAACGTTCTGACCTTCTTTGCCGATCGCCAAACTCAGTTGATCCTCTGCAACCAGAACATGGGTTTGCCGTCCTTCCGGGTCCATCAGCCGCACCTCATCTACTCTTGCCGGACTTAGCGCATTGGCAATATAAGTAGATGGATCGGGTGACCAGCGAATCACATCAATTTTTTCGCCCCGCAGTTCGTTCACCACCACCTGAATGCGAGATCCCCTAGCACCGATGCAAGCACCCACCGGATCTACGTCTCTCTCCAAGGTATCAACCGCAATCTTGGTACGAGGACCCACAGACCGGGAAGGAGGATTTGCTTCTCGTGCCACTGCGACAATGCGGACAATTTCATCCTCAATTTCCGGCACTTCATTCGCAAATAAATACACTACCAGCCCCGCATCCGATCGCGAAACCATTAGCTGGGGTCCTCGATGAGACCCTTCTGATACTCGCTTTAGATAGACCTTAAACGTGGCATTAGCTCGATAATTATCATTCGGCAACTGTTCACGCTTTGGCAATTCAGCTTCCACTTCCACTTGCCCAAAACCACTTAATACTGCCATGATGACGGACTGCCTTTCAAACCGCAGAACTCGCGCCTGCAACACGGTGTCTTCCAAATCTTGAAATTCTTCCTGCACCAGCTTTCGCTGTTGATCCCGCAATTTTTGTGCCAAAACTTGCTTAGTTTGAATCGCCGCCATTCGCCCAAAGTCTCCCTGTTCTGGGGTTACATCCAATACTACTGTGTCTCCAGGTTGAGCTTCGGCAGCCACTTCCAGCACTTCTTGTAACGCAATTTGGTGATCGGGATTCTCTACCTCTTCCACAATCGTTTTTGCTGCCAAAACCCGAAATCCTTCTTCTTCAATGTCTAATTCCACCTCAAAATTGACAAAATACTCTTCATCAAAATTGTTGCCATCTAACCGTTGAGTTCGACGGTAGCGCTCATACCCTTTGAGCAACGCTTCTCGCAAAGCAGCTTGAACGGCAACTTTTGGCAAATTCCGTTCTCGGCTGATGCCTTCAATCATTTCTCGTAGTCCGGGTAGGGCGACCATTGACATAGCAAAATCTCCGTGGTGATGGCAGTGAAGTGAGGAAACAAATGAAAATAAAAAGGTTAGGTAGGTTCAACTAGCTGGACTTTTGTAATGAGATGGCAGGGAATGGCGATCGCCCGTCCTTTTTGGCTCAGGTGAACCGCTTCTTGATCTCGCCGAACCAACTTTCCTACCCATTCTTTATGCCCAGCGTAAGGCTCAGAAACGCTAACCATTACCGTAAAACCTTTAAACGAGATAAATTCGCGATCGGTACTGAGTAACCGAGAAATACCAGGGCTTGATACTTCTAACGCATAGGCATCAGGAACAATCTCAGATTCATCTAATATTGCCTCTAATGCTCGACTCATCCGTTCACAGTCGTCTAACCCCGTATCATCTGTGGAATTGCGAATATCGACTCGTAAAACTGGAGGGCTTTGATTCGTCCGAAAAATAGCTCCAACGATTTCCAAATTAAGAGATTCTGCCACAGGAGTAGCAAGTTCAAGAATGTGTGGGATAAGTGGATGAGTCATGAACACCGAAATAAAAACAAAAAAAGTGGGCTTAAACCCACCTCCAAGATGCACTACTTTCTAAAATCTAGAAGTCCTGCGCAGGACTCGCAGTTGCACCCCTTAGTGTAGCCTAATGTTTTGAAGGTGTGCAGATTTGTTGAAAAAACTCTACGCTTTAGGCTTGCTCTTTATAAAAAACAAGTAGTACTATAGTAAGCTGTGTTGATTTTTTTCAAAGTAGACCCCATGCCCAAGCTAAAGACCCGCAAAGCCGCTGCAAAGCGCCTGAGAGCCACTGGATCTGGCAAGATTGTACGTCGCCAATCTTCCAGGAAGCATTTGTTAGAGCATAAAAGTGCTTCACGTCGTCGCCGTCTTGCAGGGATGGCAGTCGTAAATGAGCGGGATACAGACAATGTGCATTTGATGCTTCCCTACCTGTAAAACTATGGGATAAGGCTAGGAGGCTTGTAGCCCGGGTTGAATTTGAGCTTTTAGAATGACTGCCTAAATAGTCAAAATTAAACTCAATTTTTTGACTAAAACTTTCGTAAAAAAAACAACTAGATCAGAAGACGGTTCATAAGGATAAATCACTATGGCACGGGTAAAGCGCGGTAATGTAGCACGGAAGCGCCGCAAAAAGATTTTAAAGATGGCAAAGGGATTCCGAGGCTCCCATTCCAAGCTGTTTCGGATTGCTAATCAACAGGTGATGAAGGCGCTACGGAATGCCTATCGCGATCGCCGCAAGCGTAAGCGCGATTTTCGTCGTCTGTGGATTACTCGAATCAATGCGGCGGCTCGTCTGCACGGTATGAGCTATAGCCAATTAATTGGCAACTTAAAAAAGGCAGATGTGCAGATTAATCGCAAGATGTTGTCACAAATGGCAATTCTTGATCCGGCTGGTTTTACGAAGGTAATGGAGATTGCTAGCCAATTTGCTGCAAAGAAAGCTGCTTAGTAGGGTTTGCTCTCTTGGTACATCAGTGAAACTGCTAATTTTAGTAACTACTGTTCTTACCTTCAATGCAGTTAGTTTTCTAGCCTTTTCGCTCTCGCCGACGATCGCGGCTGAATTGTCAGTGATCAAAAAGCGGGGGCGTTTAGTCGTGGCAGTTAAAGAAACAGTGCGACCATTAGGCTTTCGCGGCGCTAATGGTCAACTTCAGGGCTTTGAGATTGACTTAGCTCAACGTTTAGCTAAAGAATTGCTGGGGCGATCGGAGGCTGTTGAACTGAAACCGGTAACGAATCAAGAACGATTTTCGCTGGTGATTAATGGGACGGTTGATATTGCGATCGCCCATGCCACCTTAACTCCGTCCCGTCTTCGCATTCTTAGCTTTAGTTTGCCTTACTATACCGATGGTACGGCGATCATTACTCAATCTCCCACGATTCAAAAAACTGCTGATCTGACTGGAAAAACGGTTGCGGTGATCAATGGTTCTAGCGCGATCGCGGCGCTTCGGAGTCAACTGCCTAGGATGAATTTGATAGGAGTCGAGTCTTACGAGGCTGCCAGAGCAGTGCTAAATCGAGGCGACGCGATCGCATTTGCAGGCGATGTTAGCGTTCTTAGCGGCTGGTCACAGGAATTTCCTGAATACCGAGTGGTTTTACCTGCCCTTTCTTCGGAATTGCTTGCGATCGTTTTACCGAAAGGTCAGCAATATAATGAGCTAAAGCAACAAATCGACATCATCTTAACGCGGCTTAGAAATAGCGGTTGGCTTGAAGAACGGGCGAAATATTGGGGTTTGCCAATTCGATAACAATTTTTTCTCATTTCACTCTAGTGGCTGAAAATTTCAAAACATCCAAAACCTTTACGGGGATTGAAACTGGAAATAGAATGCGATCGCGCTAACGCCCACCAATCAGAAAGAGGAAAGTAGACGGCAGTAGTAGGAACTTCAGGAAAGTCAGCAGTTGACCAAAAGAAGGCTTAAGCGAGGAGAAATTTCAGAATTAGCATAAATTCAGTAACGCTAAATTAGTCAGCTAATCGGACCATCTGTTTATAGCGATCGCGTTCTTTATAGGTCGGTTAGATAGCTTTTTTGGTGATGGTTACTGTAGTGACTCCTACAGAGTTTTGTAAGATAAAGCCATAAGATTTAGTTGGTTAATACCCTTGAATCCTTTGATTGATCTGCCTTATCTATCTATCTATATTCTGATTTTTCATGGCAGTTCTGACGGGCGATCTCGCACTGCCTCAGAAGCCTTAACCAACCGTTTCCGCGATCGGGTCGCTTATCGTCAGCAATCCCCTTGGGTGACAGATAAACCAGCGGTTTCAGTCGGTGGCAGCCTACCCTTATTAGAAGGAAGTATCGTTTCTAATCTTCAAGCCGTAGAAATGTGCGATCGCGATCAGCCTTTTGTTTACGCTGCTTATTTAGAGTGTCATTCCCTGCCGTTGCACCAACAGATCGAGCAGATTGCCCAACAGGTTCAAGCCGAAAATCCACTTAAAAAGATTTCCCTACGGCTGCTGCCAGTTTTTTTGCTGCCTGGAGTGCATTTGCTAGAAGACATTCCCGCTGAAATTGCCCAAGCTCAGCAATTATTAGGAGATCAGATAATGCTAGAGGTGACTGCTCATCTGGGTTCCCATCTGGGTTTACGGGGGCTGCTCTCCGAGCGGATGTTATCTCTACCTAGGGAAGCCTGGATTTTGCTTGCCCATGGTAGTCGTCGCTTGAATGCAAATCAACCGATCGCCGCCCTTGCCGATGATGTCGGTGCCACTATTGCCTATTGGTCAACTTCACCCAACTTAGAATCGCGCCTGCAAGACTGTCTTAGCTCAGGCTGTAAAACGATTGGCGTTTTGCCTTATTTTCTGTTTCCTGGCGGTATGACTGACGCGATCGCCCACTCCATTACCCAGTTTGATCAGTCGCATCCCGCCCTCAAAGTCACTCTTACCGAGCCACTCAATGCTAGCGCCGGATTGGTTGATTTGCTGGTTGACCTAGCAGGCGAATGACGAATGACGAATGACGAATGACGAATAGCCAACCCCTAAAAATCACGCTTCGATCGCTGTTTTTTAGTGCTTCACACCTGAAATCTCATACTCCGCACCTTTCAATTTCATTTCTGCACTTTGCACTCTGCACTCCATACCCTGCACTCTTTTTTTCTATGAAGCAACTTGGCAAAGTTTATCTTGTTGGCGCTGGACCGGGTGATCCTGGCTTAATGACGCTTAAAGGGAAGTCTCTTTTAGAGTGTGCCGATGTGGTGGTTTACGATGCTTTGGTCAGTCCTCAAATTTTAGCCATGATTAATTCCAACGCCGAGCAGATTAACGCTGGAAAACGAAAAGGAATGCATTCTTTAGTCCAAGAAGACATTACCCAATTATTGGTGAATAAGGCGAAGCAAGGCGGCTGTATTGTGCGTTTGAAGGGTGGAGATCCATTTATCTTTGGGCGGGGTGGCGAGGAAATGGAAGAATTGTTGGCTGCTGGAATTCCGGTGGAAGTCGTGCCAGGGATTACCTCGGGGATTGCTGCCCCCGCCTATGCGGGGATTCCGCTGACCCACCGCAACTACAGTTCTTCGGTTACCTTTGTTACTGGGCATGAAGGGGCTGGAAAGTATCGTCCGGCGGTGAATTGGTACGCGATCGCCCATGGTTCCGAAACGATTGTGATCTACATGGGAATTCACAATCTCCCTTATATTGTGGGTCAACTGTTAGCCGCAGACTTAAGCGCCACAACTCCCATTGCTTTAATTCGGTGGGGCACTCGCCCAGAACAAAAAGAACTGAGCGGCACCCTAGAAACCATTGTGCAACAGGTTGAAGCAACGGGCTTTTCGGCTCCCGCGATCGCGGTTATTGGTCAAGTAGTTAACCTTCACGCGATTTTGGCAGATTGTAGACCCTTTCAATCTAGTTAGTTTGCAAAGTCGATTAGTTCCTCTTCGGCAGGGTCAAATGCGCGCCAGCCAGTCGCCTGACAGATCGAGCGGATTACGCCCATCACCACCGCATCATCTCCGGTATGCACATCCAAACCCAACATCAAAATTGGCTCATCGTCTGGAATATAAAATTCTAAATGGCACTGTTCGCTAACAACACCACCCCGATCGGGATCGGTTGGATTCACTGGAAACTTCCAATCTGGACAGGTTTTAGATAATACAGACAAGACTTCTGATCTGCGTCCTAGAGGAAGCATGTCTGCATTGGTTACCCCTTCAAACGAGGTGATAGTCTTAGAAATGTTAATAAGATCGATTTGCCGAGTCATGGATCACAGTGATGAGCGTTTGTTCAGAGCCGAGGACATTAATTTAGAGTAGTAGATCTAGGAGGTAAATCTTCAGAAGTCAAATCTACTGGTGATTGGGAATGATAACCCCATCCTAGAAATTCTCTAATCCGAGTGTAAGATTAATCCTACCCACTCACTCGGTAAGTTTTCTAACTAAATTCCACCTAAAAATTCCATCTAAAATGATTGTCCCTGAATGAGTGTATCTGGTTAGCGAAGAAGTTGCCCGCACAAATTGAATTACAAGTTGAAGAAGAAGAAGCTGGAGAACGGCTCGATGCGTTTCTAGCAGAGCAATTAGTTGATTTGTCGCGATCTCGTGTACAAAAACTTATTGTTCAGCAACAGGTGATGCTCAATGGTGAAGTTTGTCTCTCTAAAAAAGAATTGGTGCAAGTCGGCGATCTCATCCATCTCACCATTCCCGATGCCGAACCGCTCAATCTCCAGCCCGAAGAGATTCCCTTGGATATTTTGTATGAAGATGCCGAACTGCTGATTGTGAATAAATCGGCGGGGCTGGTAGTGCATCCCGCACCGGGACATTCCAGCGGCACTTTGGTGAATGCGCTGCTGTGGCATTGCCGCACTGAATCTGGCACAAGCACCTTATCCGGCATTGGGGGCATTCAGCGTCCCGGCATCGTGCATCGGCTAGACAAAGACACGACTGGCGCGATCGCCATTGCCAAGAGCGATCGTGCCCATGTTCACTTACAGCAGCAGTTTCAACACAAAACGGCACGACGA
This sequence comes from Sivoneniella epilithica UHCC 1019, assembly GCF_040830845.1. Lineage (NCBI taxonomy): Bacteria > Bacillati > Cyanobacteriota > Cyanophyceae > Leptolyngbyales > Leptolyngbyaceae > Sivoneniella > Sivoneniella epilithica. The sequence goes on along the minus strand of NZ_JBFPDP010000049.1, from coordinate 15,953 downwards.
GACTATCTAGGCATCGTCTACGGTGCGCCTAAAACGGAAAGCGGCACGGTGAATGCGCCCATTGGGAGACATTCTGGCGATCGCCAAAAAATGGCGATCGTGGCTGAAGCCGAGGGTGGACGAGCCGCCGTCACGCACTGGCAAGTCAAAGAACGAATTGGCAACTACACGCTGATCAACTTTGAGCTAGAAACCGGGCGGACTCATCAAATCCGGGTGCATACTGCTCATATGGGACATGCGATCGTCGGCGACTCAGCCTATGGATCAGGGCGTTCTGTGGGGGTCAATTTGCCGGGTCAAGCGCTCCACGCCTGGAGATTGCGGTTAAAGCATCCGGTATCAGAGGAGTGGATAGAAGCGATCGCCCCTCCGCCAACGTCCTTCACAACGCTCCTAGACGTGCTGCGAAAGCGCAAGTAGAGTGAGAAGTTTTGAGTTCTGGATTCTGAGTTTTGAGTTTTGAGTTTTGAGTTTGCCATTCGCCACTCGCCATTCGTCACTCGCCATTCGCCATTCCCCCTAGTCTACTGCGGTTTCAGTAGTGTCACTTTTAGCGTGAAGTTACCCGCCGCCACCTCGCCAAACGATCGCACTCGAATGGAGTAAGTGCCCGTTTTGGTGATGCGAGTAAACAGCAGTGAATTGGTGGTGCCGTCGGGTCCATCGTCGTTTTCAGCAACTGTGGTGCCGTCGCTAGCCAAGAGATAAACCAGCGTATCGAAGTTCTCGGATGCCAAATCGATCGCCAGTTGGCTCCCTGCTTGGAGAGACACCACATAATCACGGGCAAACCCCCCTTGCCCGGTAGGAATGTCTTTGTTCGAGAGCTTATCGACCACATTTTTGCCCGGTGTCAGCGGGATCGGCGTGTAAACAGCGACTTGAGCGATGGCAGGAGGCACATTGATTAGCAAAAAGGCGATCGGGAGGGCGAAAGCAGACGGGAGAACAGCAAAGAGGCGCGACATGAAAATTTTCCGGCAGAAAAATATAGGCGATTTCCCTAATTATGACTCAGAGATTTACGAATTCACTGATTTAATTGGTTTGTCGTGTCAATGCTGCTTCTAGGTCAGCGAGTTGCACTGCCCCCTGCAAGGGATCGCCATTCATCACAAAAAACGGAGTGCCTTCAACGCCCAGTTTTTCGGCGATTTCCAAATCTTGGTTGATGGCGGTTGCGGCGGCGCTACTGGTGCGATCGCGCTCAAACTTCGCCAAGTCTAGCCCCAAAGATTTTGCGGTTGATTGATATAGTGTCTCGCCCAACTGCTTTTGGTTCGTAAACAGGGCATCGTGAAATTGCCAAAATTTGCCTTGCTGTCCGGCTGCCCACGCCGCTTTAGCCGCAGGGAGCGCCTCTGCATGAATCGAAGTCAGCGGCAAATGTTTGTAGGTCAGCGTCACGGTATCCCCATGTTTCGCCATAAAGTCCTTGAGTGTGTCATTAGCTTTGGCGCAATAGGGACACTGAAAATCGGAAAACTCGATCAACAGCACCTTGCCATTCTTCGCGCCTTTGGTTGGTGAGTTGCCAATCACAGCTTTAGGGTTGGCTTTGATCTGCTGCAAAAAAGCTTGTTGGGCTTTTCGCTGAGCTTCTTGCTGCTTTTTTTGATACGCCTGCACTGTTTCCAAAATGGCTTCTGGATTCTCTCGAATAATTTGCAAGACTTGATCCCGGAGTTGAGGATTGATCTCGCTGCCGCCTGCTTCTGCGGGCAGCCAACGATTGATCAACGCAATGCATACGACCGCTAGCAGCAATCCGGGCAACTGCTGAAACTTAATGATTTTTTTGAGTTGTCTGGTTGCCTGCTGCCAAAACTGATGGTGACTCATACATTCTCCTCACGTTTCACTCCTTGCGATCGCCCCCATTTTGCCACAGAGATTCTTAAGTTGGGGTTGCTGAATAGAGGCGATCGCCTCTATTCAGGCAGATGATCCGGATCAAAGCCTTGCGATCGCAAAAATGCTTCCAGTTGTTCTCGTCGTTGCCGTTCAGCCTTGGCTCGTTCCTCTAGCGTTAAATAGCGATCGCCCTTGACATCAAACCAGGCTAACTGCTCCTGCGGCAGATTGTCAGACATTACCTGACATCGCCCGATGCCTAATCCCACTTCTGGCATCCAATAAGGTTCACTGCTCTGTAACTGGTAGTCTCCATTTACCAACTTGTATACCTCAAACGGCTGATGCTGGTTGCGCTGCCAATACTCTGGGTTGTATACCACATAGTACAAAGTCCCTAGCTTGGCATAGAGGTTTTTCTTCTCGTCATACTCTCCTCTCAAGGTTTGCGACACCATCTCCAAGACCAAGATCGGCACGACTTCCACTTCTTCCCACACTGCATAGCTCTTACGCGACTTGCCTCCCTTCTTGCGCTCAACGCCAAGGCTTAAAAATGCATCAGGGACGACCGGGATACGAGGATTGTCACCCGTTGTATGGTAGACCGCCATATCCACGCCAAAGTACCAGTCCATCCGCTCTGCCCAAATGACTTTGAGTAAAAATAACAGCACATTGGGCAGCAGATTTTGGTCTTCGTTATCCACAGGAGTATCATCTGAATCGGGGAGTTCATCAGTAGAGGGTAGGTTCTTCAGGTCGATCTGAAGCATAGGGAAACCTCACGTGTCCTGGATAGGCTCTATTGTAGGCGATCGCCCCTATTCTGCCAGAGGGAGCTTCAAGTTGGGGTTGCAGAAGAAAATTGCCGCCCACTCCCTAGGAATGGCTGCTGTCAGTTCGCATAGAGACGATACACTAGGAAAGATTTGCGACGCATGAGGTAAAGCATGGCATCCATTCGGGAGTTGCACCAACAACTGATTCAAAAAGAGCGATCGGCGGTAGAAGTGACCCAAGAAACCCTCGATCTCATTCAGGCAGTGGAACCCAAACTGCATAGCTTTTTGCAAGTCACCGCAGACTATGCCTTGACGCAAGCGCAACAAGTGGATGCCAAAATTGCAGCAGGTGAAGCGATCGGACTGTTGGCAGGCATCCCCATTGCGATCAAAGACAACATTTGCACGAAAGGAATTCGTACCACCTGCGCCTCGCGCATCTTAGAAAACTTTGTGCCCCCCTACGAAGCCACTGTTACTCAAAAGCTGCTGGATGCAGACACCGTCATGGTCGGCAAAACAAACCTAGATGAATTCGCTATGGGCGGCTCTACCGAAAACTCGGCGTTTCAGCGCACTGCCAACCCCTGGGATATTTCCCGTGTGCCGGGTGGATCGTCGGGTGGATCGGCGGCGGCAGTGGCAGGCGGTGAATGCGTCGTGTCTATCGGTTCCGATACGGGTGGTTCCATTCGTCAACCGGCTTCGTTTTGCGGCATTGTCGGCATGAAACCCACCTATGGCTTAGTGTCGCGTTATGGATTGGTGGCGTTTGCCTCGTCATTGGATCAAATCGGTCCCTTTGGGCGATCGGTGGAAGATGCTGCAATTTTGCTAGGGGCGATCGCGGGGCACGATCCCAAAGACTCCACCAGCCTCAAGGTTGACATTCCCGACTACAGCCAATTTCTGATTCCTGACCTAAAGGGCAAAAAAATTGGCGTGATCCAAGAAACCTTTGGCGAAGGCTTGAGTCCCGATGTGGAAAAATCGGTTCGCGCCGCGATTCAGCAGCTAAAAGATTTAGGCGCTGAAATTATTGATATTTCCTGTCCCCGCTTTCGCTATGGCATCGCCGCCTACTACATCATTGCTCCCTCCGAAGCGTCCGCAAATCTTGCCCGCTATGACGGCGTAAAGTATGGTGCCCGTGCCGAAAACGCTGACAATTTGATGGAAATGTATACCCGCACCCGTGCTGAAGGCTTTGGAGCCGAAGTAAAACGCCGGATCATGATTGGCACTTACACCCTTTCCGCTGGCTACTACGATGCCTATTATCTGAAAGCCCAAAAAGTTCGCACGTTGATGAAGCAAGACTTTGAGGAAGCCTTTCAAAAAGTTGATATATTGGTTACCCCAACCGCCCCTTCCACTGCCTTCAAAGCAGGCGACAAGTCTGCCGATCCCCTCAGCATGTACCTGATTGACCTGATGACCATTCCCGTTAACCTAGCAGGACTTCCGGGCATCAGCATTCCCTGTGGCTTCGATGCTAATGGCTTACCCATTGGTCTGCAATTAATCGGCAACGTCCTCCGCGAAGACCAAGTGTTTCAAGCCGCCTACGCCTACGAACAATCCACTACCTGGCATCAAAAAACACCTGAAATAAACTTAAAATAGGAAAAGCGATCGCCCAATTTGTCATTGTAGAGCGATCGCTTAATCAAAAAATCAACTTGAAATTTGATGCTACAAGCTCTAGATTCATTAACGAGCAGCAGTTGCTAAAGTTTTCATAGAGGATATTACTGAATGAGGCTTAGAGTTTATTCCCATTTCTAGTTCCAAGTCAGGCACTTCCTGCCAGCAATGAGGGCAAAACCAATATATTGATCCATGGCGAACATGACGAAGAACTTTTGCAGAGCAGCATGGGCAAGTGATCATAGCTACCTTTTAGATTTTTTATTAAAGTAAATTGCTGTAATATTTCAGCAAAAATTTTGATCAGCTTAAAATTCTCATCTCAAAGATAGAAAAAGAAGCTTAAAGTAGCAATCAGTCAAAAGGATGTTGTCTCGTACTTTTACTGCATTGGAATATTTATTGATGTGTTTTTTGATGCCAGAAATTAATTTCAGTGGCTCAACTTCACCTATTTTCAAACCTTTGAGCGGTAACAACTTAATTTCAAAAGAAGTACAACTTTATCTAAAGATTTATTTTGTTGACTGCTTTGTAACAATCTGAAGCATTCCTTCACACTGTTCAACCATTTTCAAGTGAGGGAATTCAATCAAAATGGGCGCAATAGTTCGGTCAGCGCCATCGCTAAATACTCATACTGAGCAGGGTAATTGTAAATCTGAGCAGAAATGCGAACTTGCCGACCCATTGGGTGCCCCCAAGGAATGATTGGCACTTCAATTTGATACTTTTTGAGTAGTGCGTCATGCAGTAGTTGCCAATCTCCATCCGGCAGCGGTACTACTGCTAAAGAACCAAGCATGTCGTTAGGGCAAGGCGGGGAAACATCCAGTGCCCTGCAAAGAGTCTCTCTAGCCGCGATCGCCAGCGATCTATTCGTTGCCATCACTTCCGTCCAACCACCGGGGAACAGAGAATCCATGAACTGAATTGCAGCGGGGACGGACAGATACGCCGTTGGGTCAGCGGTTCCCATCCAATCAAATTCCAGGTGAAAGCGGCTACGATTAGGGCGATCGACATTGGCACCATGGCTGATGGTTAGGGGACGAATTTTAGGCTGGAGATCGCGCCTTACAACCAAAAATGCTGCTCCTTTTGGGCTACAAAGCCATTTGTGACAATTGCCAGTGTAATAAGTGGCGTTCAATTCGCGTAAATTTAGCGGCACCATTCCGGGCGCGTGGGCACCATCAATCAGGGTTTCAATCCCGCGCTGGTTGAATTCTTGGATCAGTTCAATCAACGGAAACACTAATCCCGTTTGACTGGTAACGTGATCGAGCAACGCTAACTGAGTGCGACTAGAAATCTTGTCTACAATTGCTTCCAAAATTTGGCTAGAGGAGGTCAGCGGGAAAGGAATTTCTGCAACGACAACTTTTAATTCTTGCCGCTCAGCAATATAGTTCAGCGCATTACGGCAAGCATTGTATTCATGATTGGTCGTTAACAGTTCCGCTCCGGGCTGAAATGTCAGCGATCGCAGCACTGCATTTATCCCCGTTGTTGCATTAGGCACAAATACTAAATCGGCGGCATCAGCCCCGACAAAAACCGCGAGTGCCTCCCTTGCCTCATCCAACAACGGCTCAACATCAACTCCCAAAAATTGGAGTGGCTGTCGTTCCATGCGCTGCCGATAGTGCTGTTGCTGCTCTAAAACCGCGATCGGGCACGCTCCAAAAGACCCATGATTCAGAAACGCGATCGCTGGATCAAGCGACCAAAATTGGGCAAAGGACTGTTGAACACCAGTAACTAGCTGCCGATCTATTGCCATCTAAGCAAAGCTCCTCGATCTAATACGGCATGGCGAGTCAAGACTGGCTTCTCAATAACCAGTAATCTGAATTTAAATCTAAAACTCCCCAGGCTGGATTCGAACCAGCGACCAATCGATTAACAGTCGATCGCTCTACCACTGAGCTACTGAGGATTACAGCGCGCTTCTTATCGTACCGACAAGTGGCTCGTTTTGACAAGGCTTTTTTAAAAATAGCTGTTAGGCGAATGATGAATGACGAATGGCGAATGGCGAATGGGTAAAAGTGACGCACTCGAAACTCGAAACTCGAAACTCGAAACTCAGCATTCCCGACTCACAATTCCTGACCATTGCACTTTTTTCTCACGGCTGCGGCGATAGGAAAAGAAATGGTGAGGTTCCTGATAGGTGCAGTGGGGCGAGATCGCGATTTGATCGGGGCTGATGCCTAATTGAGTTAGCTGAAGGGCATTCACCTGACGAACATCGAGCCGCGCCCGTCCGGGTTCTGGGTCATCGAATATTGGAGAGCCGGGTATTTGGCGTAGACAGGCGATCGCATCTGGCAAATTGGTTAAATCAATCGTGGCAATCGTGGCTCCTACTTGGGCTGCTACGTGTTCAGACACTTGATAGACGGCTCCTGAAATTGCTGGACCCATGGCAATCCGGAGGTTTTTTAGATGACTGCCTTGGGATTGAAACTGAGCGATCGCCTCAGGCACAATTTTTTGCGCTGTCCCACGCCAGCCTGCATGAACGGCAGCAACCTGTCCCGTGACTCCATCGGCAATTAGCACGGGTGTACAGTCAGCGCTACACACCCATACTGCCTGATTCGCTTGCTCGGTCACCAATCCATCGGCGGCAGGTAGCTCTAGTAGGGGAACATCGCTCTGGTTACCGATTTCAATTTGAGCGGGTGTGAGAATCACGTTGCCGTGTACTTGCTTGACTCGATAGGCTGTAGCGGCGGGTTGCAATCCTAGGGTCAAGTCTTCTGGCAAGCGAGGGTAAGACTGTTGGGTAAAAAAGCCATGTTTCCAGGGATCTAACACACTGCAAGTTAGATAAGGAAGATTGTTCCAGGTGTGCCACTGCCAACTATGCATAAATGTGCTGTCAAGGTTGCGAGTTCATGCTACCGTAGCATCCTAGTTTGCAGAGCGATCGCTGAAATACACTGAAGTTTTCTGAACCCAACAAGATCCTGTGCATAGCATAGCAGTCAACAGATTTAGCCCCATTTATCATCAAAGTTTTGCGAAAGCCAGGTACAATCAATCTGGACTATTCTAGTGTTGGGTTGACTAAGTTTGATGGCAGCTTTAATAGCAGCGTTGGAACTTTGTAGCCCTGAAGATCGACAGTCTGGTGTGAGCGTGTTGTCTTGGAATCTAAATAATGACAGGCAAAAAAACGGGTCAATCTACTCATGAGCTAGCGACTTACTCTTTTTGGCTAATCCAAGGAATTGCTTGGATCGGTGGAATGAGTGCGCTCAGTAGCGGTATGGCGATCGCGCAATCTTCCACAAGCGATCCCTTCTCAGCAGCACCCGCTCAACCTGTGACGGCTCCCCTAGAAACGGCTCCTATCGCTCCAGTTGCACCAGCGGCTCCGGTGGCTCCTGAATCGTTTCCTAGTGAATTCTCGGCTCCCTCTCCAGCGGTTCCCACCTATCAACCGCCTCCTGCGGCGGCTCCCGTTGCACCTCCTAGCCGTGCTGCTGAACCCTATGCCGCTCCTAGCACTATCATTTTCTCGGAGCGATCGTCGGGCTGTCAGGCAACGGTAAGATCGGGTCAGGTGCCTGATGAGTTGTGTGGTGGAAATAGGAGTAATACTGCTAGACAATCTCTCAATTCAGGACAACTTTCTACGGCAAGCGGTGCAGCCACCACCAGTCAGCTATCCAACCTTCCCGCTGTACAAGTTAGCACCCTACTTTCCACTGTCACCGGGCTAAATCCTAGTACTACTTCTCTGAAAGACTATTACCGCCGCACCCTGCGCCCCCCTGCAAAACTGGGAAACGGCAACATTCAGCTTTTATTTCCGCTGTCTATTCCTGCTGCAATTTCCTCCTTGTTTGGCTGGCGAGTCCATCCGATTAGCGGCGATGCGCGGTTTCATAGTGGCACCGATCTAGCGGCTCCCATGGGCACGCCTGTCTTGGCAGCCTATGCCGGACAAGTTGTTCTAGCGGATTTGCTGGGTGGCTACGGGCTAGCGGTGGCGCTAGAGCATAACAAAGGCACCGCGCAAACTCTCTACGCTCATTTGTCAGAAATTTTTGTGCGGTCTGGAGAAGTGGTCAAGCAGGGGGATGTGATTGGTCGTGTTGGCTCCACGGGGAACTCCACTGGACCTCACCTGCATTTTGAGTTTCGCCAACTGACTACCGAAGGCTGGGTGGCATTGGATGCGGGTGCTCAGTTGGAATATGCTCTTGCTCAACTGGTGCGATCGCTCGATTTTGCTCAAGCTCCGCCTCAATCTGCCAAAGCTAATGCTGGTATTGAAGGCGTTTTATAATAAGGCTGACCTTTTCCTACAAATATCCATGCTCTGCTAGAAACGTTGGAGTCATGTTTTCGGGCGATCGCGGCATCTCTAGGCTATCCCAACTCAGATCTTGATGGGTGACTCCTGATCGTAAGAACTTCTCGACATACTTTCCTAAAATATCGCCTTCTAAATTCACCAAACTACCCGGAATGAGATATTGCAGGTTGGTTTCAGCATAGGTTAGTGGAATTACCGCAACTGTGAAGCAACTGCCTTCGGGGTTGCAATCAGCAACGGTTAAACTAATGCCATTCACGGCAATGCTGCCTTTGGAAACGACATAGCGGGCAACTTGAGCCGAAGCCGTATGAAAGGTCATTTCCCAGGATGTGGCGGTTTGAACCGCAGATTGTAGGGTGCCTGTGCCGTCTACATGCCCCGTGACAAAGTGCCCCCCCAACTTACTGCCGACTTTTAACGAGGTTTCTAAATTAACATGTTGTGCAGAAGACCCTAGCGTAGAGCGATCGCGGGTTTCTGGAGATGCCACTGCAATAAACCCCTGCGGCAAAATATCTACGACGCTCAGACATACGCCATCAACCGCAACACTGTCCCCCAGCGCCAGATCCGGCATGATCAATCCGGACACTTGAGGCGAACAAGTGATTTGTAATTGATCGGAGTCGATGGGCTGCAAAGTTCCCAACCCTTGAACTAATCCTGTAAACATGGATACAACCAAATGATTAGATTATTTCAGCCACCAATCGTGGCAGTTAAGAATATCTGCCTAGTCTAAGTTCTCAGGAACAAGAAGACAGCCTTTCTGACAGAATAGATAGATTTAAGCTGTTCAAGACACTGGTTTTAATGGGACGTTTTTCATCCCAAAAAATAAGAGAAGAGTAGAACTCAGTTGCCAAGGTTGAAGTTAAAAGTTTAAACGCTTGAAAAGCAGATTTTTCGTTATCAAAACTAAGAAAATAAACAGTATCATCGAAAATAATAGGCTTGTTTTCATAGTTTTCCAAAAGGCGAAAATTTAGTTTTTTGTACAATCCACAAATTGCAATTTTCCAAGGCGAAAATGTATAAGCTCCCACTCCAAAAATAGAGAAACGAGGATTCCCTTGATAGATTTTACTCTTTCTAGCATCTAAATAATCTGCATGATCTTCTAAATATCTCCATGTCTTTGGAGCTAAAAATCTTATCAGTTCAGTTGATTCGCCAATAAATCTCTGTGGCACTAAAACATATCGGCTGATAGTTACTGTGCGATTTTGAGCCACATCAGAACCTTTAACTAAAGGGAAAAGATAGGTTTCTTCAAGATCGATAATTTCTCCTAATCCATTAACAAAAGCATTCTCAATTTTGCGAAACTCCATAATGCTTGAACAGTCATGTTTAATGCCAGAACGCCATCTTACTCCTGATTGTGGCTCATACAAGTCACTTAATCTATCAAAAGATATTAAATCTCGGATAAGAATATTATGCTGGTAACCTATTCGATGACATTGAGTTTCCTCTAAGCTACTGAACACATCACAAAAATAATTTTGTGCATTTGGTTCAAATTTACAAAAGAATAGACAGGCATCAACAGCCGCGCCAAAATACTTCTTAGAATCTATTTCATAAACTGCACAGTAAGAAAGATTCAGATTATGAGCCTTAATGTAGTTTAGCAATTTTCTTGAAACAGAAGTTTTGCAAAGCATTGCCAGACAAGCATCGCGCTTATGTATAGATTGAATGGTTCGGATCAACATCCATTCCGAAATATCAAAATTGCTTTTTCCTGTGATTGCATCTAAGCCACTATGATGCTGAAAGTTCTCTTTTTGAGGTAAGTTTTTACCTCCAATCATTCCTTGTCGAGAGTTCGTTACCCAAGGAAAATTTCCCAACACTAAAATAGTGTTATTGAATTCTTCAGTGAGGGGAAACCAGTCGAAATCAAAAAAATTTCCCTGTCTGATTTCGATTCTTTTATCTTTTAATAGCCAATTATCTTTCCCGATTTCTTCTACATAGTTTGAATTTATCTCAATCCCGATAATTTTTTCTGTTCGTTTAAATAAAGTTGCGGAAGCCTTAATAAAATTACCTACTCCACAAGTTGGCTCAACAATAACGTTAGGATTAATTCCAAGTTTTACCAGTTTTTGGCAAATTCTCTCAGCTAGATCCAGTGGGGTTTGAAAATCTCCGTATTCTACTTTTTTCACGTTAGAAGCCGGAGTCATGAATTTGCCCTATAAACAGCAATGACTCCCTCTTCTTGACCAGCCCGCTCCATTACTCTTCCGTATTGAAGTCGCCATTGCAAAGCATTTGAAATAGTTAAAAATCCTTGAACTGGCGATCTTCTCAGAATTTCATCTGCGATGCTTGCCGCCTCAATTTCATCCACGGGCAGATTGCGATCTAGCATGAATGCAATTAAATCGTCTGCATTTCCTTCATTTTCCAAAATGCTGCGAATTCCACGAGTCATCTGAAAATCTGCTGTTCTTTCGGCACTCACGAAAAGTGTATTCAAAATACTCAAATTCGCAGTGCGGCTTGTGCTGTTATCTGTTTTGGCGTAGATAAATATGATCAACGAGTATCCAAGCCCAAAAATCTTTTGTCGCGCAGATTTGAAGGGACATGATGACTGAGGCTGTTTTATGCTGGTTACTTTCACATCAACAAGCAATCCTGGAAAATCGATTCCACTTGCTGAATTGCCCTCCACAAAATCATACTTTCCCTTTAGATAAAGTCTAAACTTTTGCTCTAGGTAGGTTCCAACTGCTTTACCGTCTGTAATCCCGTAGAGCAAAGGTTCTGGGTGATGAGACTCGGCTGCTGAAAATATTGCGGCTTCAGAGCATAAGGCTTCTATGGTCAGGTTTGACATAGATACAAGTGAGAATCGTGTCAAGTGGAATATTGTAGCTTTGTATTTGTAATAGTTGCATGAATAGCTTCAACGAGATCATTAAGACGATAGAGCCAACCATATTGAGATTACCGCTAGTTGTGATAATTTATCGGCGGCGGCTGATCCCAACTGGCTATCAACTTTAATTTGACAGGTGATTGCTTCTAACTCAGTACTTCTGCACCCAGAGCCTTCAACCATCAGCAAGTATGAGGATTTTGTAAACGTAAATTTAGCGCATGGTGCGATAGGATTTGGGCAGCAATCAGGGCATACTAAAGCTCATGGATATTTCCATTGTATAACTGTTCACTTCGCTGGAGTGACTGCTGAGAATCTATCAAGTGAACCCAGCTTTAGACAAAATTCTTGGCTGTCAGTTTCACGGGGTGCTGAGCAATTGGTTTCCCCGTTTATGATCAAGAATGTACTAGATTAGAGTTCCTTTAGTGTTTATCCGCTGGTTTAGATTTCGTTTCAGGTGTTCTAGAGGCTAAGACGATGATTGAAATGAAAGTCGCTGGAATTGCGTTGGATGCGGTAACACGCAGCCCAATTGTGCTTTTGAGAGATTTCACTGAACGCCGAGCGCTGCCTATCTACATTGGAAACGACCAGGCAAAAGCGATTATCAACGCGATCGAGAACCAGGCACCTCCTCGCCCACTGACTCATGATCTATTGGTGAACATGCTAGAAGCGTGGGGCATGACCCTAGAACGGATTGTGATTCACTCTTTGCAAGACAATACCTTTTATGCGTCGCTGACAGTAGTTCAGGGAGATGTGAAAAAAGAAATTGATGCGCGTCCGAGTGATGCGATCGCCTTAGCGCTACGGACGAATTGCCCAATTTGGGTGCTAGAGGAAGTCATTGCCGATGCCTCTATTCCAGTTGATCGAGATGCTGATGAAGCGGAGCGGCAAGAATTTCGCGATTTTATCTCCAGTCTGCGTCCTGAAGATTTCACCCAGCGCGGCAAGTTTAGCAGCGAAGAAGCTCAATAAGACGGTACTCTAAATTTTCTCTTGACTTAGCCTTGTTGTGACTGCTGCCATTGTCGCTGACGTTCGGTTTGGCGTTCGCGTTTTTCGGGTGTCAGAGAGTCGGCGCAGTGAGGACAGCAAATGCTATCTTCATACTCAGGTAAGGCTTTGTCCATTTCAGAAATTGGATGCCCACAACTGCGACACATCGTATAGGTTCCTGGTTCCAATCCCGGTTTAATGGAAACGCGATCGTCAAACACAAAACATTCTCCCTGCCATAGGCTGGCATCTTTTGGCACTTCTTCTAAGTATTTAAGAATGCCGCCCTGGAGGTGATAGACCTGCTGAAAGCCTTGGCTGAGCAGATATGCCGATGCTTTTTCACAGCGAATGCCGCCCGTACAAAACATGGCAACTTTTTGATGTTGCGTTGGGTCAAGTTGCTGCACATAGGCTGGAAATTCTCGAAATGAAGAGATTTGGGGATTGATTGCTCGTTGAAAGCTGCCAATATTGACCTCATAATCGTTGCGAGTATCAATCACTAGCACTTCTGGATCGGCGATGAGTGCGTTCCACTCGGCTGGGGTCACATAGGTGCCTACCTGCACACCTGGATTTGCTTCTGGCTTACCCAAGGTAACAATTTCGCGCTTTAGCTTCACTTTCAGTCGCTCAAATGGGGGTGTCTGAGACAGGGATTCTTTATGAGCTAAGTTTGCAAGTCGTGGATCAGCTTTGAGCCATGCTAAGAGACTATCGATCGCTTGCCGAGAGCCTGCGATCGTGCCATTGATCCCTTCATTCGCTAGCAAAATTGTTCCTTTAATGTCTTGCGCACGGCAATAGTCCAGCAGAACAGGTTGCAGTTCAACCCAATCCAACAACGGCACAAACTTATAGAATGCTGCAATGACCCAACTCATAGGCTTTCCATTCAAGAACCAAATCTTACGCGGTATGCCAATTTAAAAAGAACCATACCTTCAGCAAGGAGTGATCATTCCAGCCTACCTTAAGGTGCTTGGCGTGGCTATTACCTTTCGCCGATTTTGCTTGAATCAGGAAATTGAAAGCAAGACAACGGCTCATGGCTAAATTTTTTCCCAAGAAGGTAGCGTTTTGTCTAAAGATTTAGCCTTGGGGGGTGTCATCAATTACGTCAAATGACGGATGTTTAGGTAAATTGGGGATATTCTTGACTGAAGTTCCGAAAACTATTGAGATTACCGTGTAGATAGGTTAGTACAGGGTTTGGCAGCTATTGTTAGACCAGATCATTAGTTAGTGCCTGCAGGAGTCCGTGATGGAAAAGCATATGTGTTCCGGTGATTCAGGAAAGTTTGACAAAGATAAACAGGGCGATCGCGATTTTCTTAACGCTCTGTTTCATGCCGAGGGAGTTCATTTTACTGGGACGGCTGATCAGCCCTTCACCGAAGATGCCGTTCAGGTAGAAGACCTACCGGGTGCCAAAATTTCCTATCCCTGGAATCCTTGCGATCCTGAATCGGAAAGTTTTTTTCCAGAGCAAGCCTCTTTCTTAGATGGTTGGCAAGAATCAGAGATTGCCACTCGCGCCAACGATTTCTTTGCCCAAATCGAGCGGCAATGGTCTATGACCAGCTTACAAACTTCTTTGGCTCAACGGTTCTCGGCGCGAATTCCCCAAGAGTTACTGGCAGCGATCGCGGCACAGGCTCAAAAGCTGGTGGCAGAATCCCGCAAGGCAGTTACAGACTCTTTTTCACTGGCAGATCAACTAGTGCAGTGTATTCAAGAAGTTGCAATTAATCTAGGTCAGGAAGACCTCTACGTTCAGGCGCGGCTTCTAGAACCCATGCGGAATAGTAGTTCAGAAACTGCCGTCGATAATTTGCTCACTCAAATTCCTCAAGCAGAATGGCATCAGCTATCGGAGATTCAAAAGGCACGACTTAGCCTCGCGATCGCCCATTGCGCGATGGATGAATTGCGATCGTCCGCTGAGGATTGAGCCGTCAACCTACCGTTTTTAATTTTTTGGGGGTAGATTTTAAATCTACCCCTACTTTTTTGGGACGTTCTTCTGAATTCGCCCCTGGCGTTCTTTCTTATCGATTAGTGTGAACCATGAGAAACTGACCATTGCCATTAATCTCGCCATCGCAGGTCGCAAAATTTGTTCCCAGCCAGATCAGGTAAAACCGCCAGATTCGACGGAATCTAGTAAAGTCGATGCCATAATCTAGATTCTTAACCTCGTCATAGCTGTCATCAAAGTTCTTCAGCCAAGCTGCAAAAGTTTTAGAGTAGTTTATGCCATTGAGATACCATCGATTCACCGTTGTGAAATCTTGGTTGAATGTAGGAACGGTATCAAAACTCCAATAGCGACCGTGGGGAAAAATATATTTGTGAGTGAAAACGCTGGAAATATTATTTGGAGTGCGAACCGTGATGATATGCAGGAAAAACTTGCCTTCGGGCTTCAAGAACGAGGCTAACTTTTTAAAGGCATGGGTTAAATTTCCAACGTGGCAAAACACGCCAACAGAAAGAATTTTGTCAAATTTTTCTTCAAACTGCGCCTCATTCAAATCCCCTTCCACCAGCGTGAAACGACCTGAACTGAGATAACTTTCAGGGTCTTGCATCTTTTGCCGCATGTATTCACATTGCTCATGGCTGAGATTCAACCCTGTAAATCTGACATTCGGAAACTTAGACAAAATATAGTTGGGAATGCAACCCCAACCACAGCCAAAATCTAAGATATTGTCGCCATCTTGAATGTCAAGTTTTTCAATCAGGTCGTCAAGCATATAGATTTGCGATTGCTCAAGATCAACGGCTCCTTTTTCCCACAATCCCATGCTGTATTTGGGATAAATTAGCTGCCAATCTCCAATCATTCGATTCAACATGCCTTGAGGAAGATCATATTGAAGCTTCATCAAGTCTCTAGAGCCTTCTGCCACATGGTCAGTTTCTTCTAAAACCCATTCGTAGGGGGCAAGCAGGGCTGGAAAATGCTTAAACAAAATGGGCATATAGGTATCAAACAGCGATCGCAACACCGAGTCAGGCACCTCTAACCCGTTAATATACGACTCGGCGAGCGCCATCTGCATCATGTTCACAACTCTGGCAGCCCCACGAGTTGCTTGGTAGGCTAGGGGGCTTTTAGTGGCAATGTTACCAATCGCAGGAATGTGGCGCTGAAAATCTTGTCCTGTGGATATGGAAGTCATGGGTTATCTCCAGTAATCCTTTGAGGAATTCTCAGTTAAGATGCCACGAGAAAACTAAACTTTACGGAGCCTTAACTTTTTTTCAAGCTTGTCTCAACATAAGTCAAAGCAACCTTACAAAGGTATACAAAGAAATTGGGCGTTGCATAATAGAAATATGAAATCAGGGTAAAAGCAATGCAGTGTCCCGAATGCGGTTCAAGTGAGGTCAGTAA
>NZ_JBFPDP010000048.1:0-36821 GCF_040830845.1 Sivoneniella epilithica UHCC 1019 | reverse complement strand
CCCCCCCCCCCCCCCCCCCCCCCCCCCCCCCCCCCCCCCCCCCCCCCCCCCCCCCCCCCCCCCCCCCCCCCCCCCCAGGTCAGCATTCATACACACTAGTTGGAGACTCTGAAAGGACTGACTCTAAGGCTATTTCTTTAAATTAGCACCCTTATCGATTCAGACCTAATAAATTAAGCAAAATCAATCCTATCTATCTCTAAGGAAAGATCTTTTCTAAAGACTACTTTGCGTTAATACTCGATATCAAGAATCTACACTTTAAAACTAATAAACTAATAAGTAGTTGTACACAATTAAATACACCCCCTCTAGTTCACCTTGCCAAGGGGGAAGGCGACAGCCGGGGGTGGTACAGGGTGATTTTCATATCCGGGTTACTTATCAAGTCAAACAAAAAGTAAGCAGTTTTAGGGGATTAAACCCTCTACTGCTTACCTATGACAACTACCTAAATTGGGTGAAAAGAGACTTTGAGCAAAAGAGCAAAAACTAGCGAAGATCAGAGCGTGTTGTTGTTGGCTCATAGCGAGTAGTGGTTTCATCATGCTTAGGACGTCGCAAGCCCGCTAAGCCCGCTAAGCCCGCTAAGCCTAACAAACCCCAATTACCATTGTCGTCTCTAGTCATGCTGGTCGTGCCATAGGATGAAGAACCATCCGTGGAAGTGGTAGAGGGAGAAGTAGTGGAGGGGGAAGACATGCTTCCAGTGGAGGAATCTGGAGACATCGTACCACTGCCTGTTGTGCCAGTACCATCAGGTGTTGTTGTGCTAGAGGTGCCAGAACTACTGCCAGATGGACTACTGGTTTGAGCAAAAGCAGACATGGGAAGAGCAGCTAACGCGATCGCGGCAGTACCAGTCAATGCAGCTTTAGACAAGTTTGAGAGTTTCATGAGTATGGCTCCTTATTACTGGATGAGGGTTTGATAGGTTGATGGTTAGGACAGCAAATTGACGTGAAGCAGATTAATAACCTGAGAGAAGGTAGCACTCGACAGTCAAATATTTGACTTATCTATATAAAGTAATCAGTAATAAGTGAAGTTAGCTCCCACTCTAGAAATAGGTTTTCCCGGCAATCTATCAACTCAAGACATAGATTCTTGGGCATCTATAGCCACCTTTTTAGTGCCATAAATTTAATACCATAACTGACTACAACAAGTTTGAAATGTAGTGGAATAACGCGATGTGCGACTATCCCAATAATCTTCTCCCTAAATCCCTATCCCAGAGCGGGAGAGGGGCTTTGAAGCACTCTTGCTCCCTTCCTCCTGCTTGGAAGAATGGGCTGCTTGCTTCCCGCAGAATAGGCTGACTTTAGTGGCACATCAGGTGAAATAAGTAAGACTCTTGCGGTCTATATATGCTCTGATGTAGCTAAATTAATCAGGTGGCTGGGCTGCAAGATCATCTCTATTTGATAGAGCAAATTCTCGAAATCAATCGGTTTGCGAATGAACCCATCGGCTCCCGCATCAAACCCTTCGGCAGGCATCAAGGAACTATAGCCAGTCACTAAAAGAATGGGGATAAACGGTAAATGAGGGTTTTGCCGAATCTGCCGGGTTACCTCAAATCCGTTCATTTCTGGCATCATCACATCTAAAAGGACTAATTCTGGTGGATGTGCAGTAATTTTTTCTAAGGCAGACTGCCCACTATTAGCGACCTCAACTCGATATCCCTCGTTTTCTAAAACTGTTTGCAACAAAAAGGAGTTATCAGAAAGGTCGTCAACTACTAGAATGCAATCAACTTGTGGTGCTATTTCAGGAGATAAACTGTTCATTACTAAGGAAAGGACTTTTTCTAAAGGCAAAGAAATTTTGAAGAGATAGCTCTATTGTCTCTACTAAACTCTGCACTTTACTCCTACCTTAGAGAGATCTATCTTTATTTCTTTGAGTAACCTAGTAAGAGTTATTGATAGCGCTCAAACAGTTACTAATTGGGCAGTCTCTTGGCGTAATGCTTCAACTAAATGCTCATCAATAGGTTGCCACTGGGGATTGGTTGCTTTTCCGGCTTGCCACTGGAATGAAACTTGGCTAAATCCGCTGCATTTTGGTCGGCTGGTGTCCGATGGGCAGTGTTCGATCCAAATTAAGCGATCGCAGTCTAATTGAAACTTCCGGACAATTTGGCTTGCCAGTTGTTCAATCTTGTAGGGGAAAAACCATCCTGTTTCGCAACCCATATCAGACACCATCACAATGTATTGTCCAAATGGTGAATGAAAAATTTGCAAATAGCATCGCAATTGCCAAGTGCCAAAATCTTGTCCCGGAACTATACATTGATAAGACTGATCAACGATCTTCATAGTAAATCCCTGAAAGTAAATAAATAACCCTTTGCTGCATAGTCACCAATGAAATGGTGATCTAAGTAATCAGCGAGACATGTTTGCGAGATAAAAGACTCAGTTCTCGTTCTAACGACGTAGAGGTTAGGCGAGTTCCTTGATCATATAAAGGCATTTCCTGCCAGCAACTCCGGCAGAACCAATACACTTGATGTTGACGAACGTGGCGCAACATGGAATGAGAGCAGCAAGGACAAGCGTTCATCGTAAGTTCCTCGGATAAAACCGGGTGAGGATTGAGAGACACAGAAGAAATTGAGCAATTCTTCAAATTGCACTGACTTCAACATATTTGGAAATTCTGGAGAAAGTTTGGAGAAAAATAAGAGTTTGACTAAGTTTTTTTGCGGATAATGTCGAAGTGTTATGGTTTCTCATCCTTGCAAGGCTTGAGCAATTTGCCGAACAAAATCAACGGGATCAAATGGCTTGAAAATAGTTAACACTACGCCTAATTTTGGTAAGCGATCGGGGTTAGGCAAATAGCTATGGGCGGTTAATAGCACGACTGGAATCAGTTGAGTTGTTGGATTAGAGCGTAAACACTGCAAAACGGCAAACCCATCCATTTCGGGCATCATCACGTCTAACACGATCGCGTCTATTTTCTCAGTATCAGCTTGCCGTAATGCGTCTTTGCCTGACGCTGCCGTTAGCACGTCCCAACTTCCTAAATGCTGCAAACACGCTGCTACCACTTCTCGAATCACAGCATCGTCATCTACAACTAAAATCCGCTTGGCAGTCACGTCAACCATTCTAACTGTTTGCTTTTAATACTGTGGACAAAAATGGAGTAGCCCTCGGCTTCAATCGAATGGGGACGGTCGAATGAATATAAGACACTACTCTTACAGTCGGAAATCATACCTGGATGTAGCAACGCCAGAAACTTAAGCAGTGGCTTGAGAGTACATAAAGAATATGGAGAAAGTTTGCAGACTCTCGCTTTTATCGTAAAGAAGCGTTAAGTTGCATGTGTTTTTCGAGATTCATTCCAGCCTACCAGCCTACCAGTAGGCTAATTTCCTTGGAGATCTGGAGAGGGTCGAAGGGTTTAACAATTAAGCCTGCAACGCCCAACTGTTTGTACTGGAGTTGTTCGTTGGGTTGAACTTTGGCTGTCAGAAAAATTACTGGAATGGGAGCAGTCTGAGGCTGGCGCTGAAGATGTTGCAGGGTTTCGAGACCATTCATTCCGGGCATCGAAACATCGAGCAAGATAGCATCGGGCACCTCGGCGATCGCGGTTTGAATCGCCTCCTCTCCAGAACTTGCCACTATCACCTGCCAACAGGCAAGTTTCACCAGACACATTCGCACTACTTCTCGAATCCGTTCTTCATCATCCACAACCAAAATTCGTTTACTGGTCATCGCAGCTTACCCCTATTTTTATCCAGCGTAACTAAAATAGTGAGGAAAAATGGCGAAGTACGAATGGCGAAGTAACTTGATGTGCGACTTTCCCAATGACCCTCACCCTAAATCCCTCTCCCAGGAAGGGAGAGGGACTTTGACCGATTCTTGCTCCCCTTCTCCTGCTTTGGGATAAGGGGCTGGGGGATAAGGGCTAACTTTAGTCGCACATCGCGTGAAGTATTGAGTGGAACATGAAAAAGCAAGATTATTCAGGTTGCAAAGGTAAGGTGAAGAAAAACGTGCTGCCCTGACCCCAAATGCTTTCTACCCAGATTTGTCCGCCATGCTGCTGGACAATCGACTTACAAATCGCCAGCCCCAAACCCGTGCCACCCTTATCGCGAGAATCTGAAACATCTACCTGCTGAAAACGACCAAAAATACTCTCTAGCCTATCTGTTGGAATTCCACGACCGTGATCGGTGACAGAAAAGAGGATGGCAGCAGATTTGGGAACAGATAAAGCAGATAAATTTTGTTGATTCGCTTCATCCGTTCCCCATTCAGCCTTGAGCCACACCCTATCGCCTGGATCGGAAAACTTGATGGCGTTGCTCAGCAGGTTGGTAAACGTTTGAATGATGCGATCGGGGGCAACCCAAATCTGCACAGATACAGGCTGCACGATGAGCCGCACGTTTGCTTCTTGGGCGCTGCTTTCCATCACCGCGATCGCTTTTTGCATCAGATCGGCAGCATCACACCATTCTCGCACGATTGACAGTCTGCCCGTTTCCAGTTTCTCTAGATCCAAAATGTCGTTGACTAAGCGCACTAGCCGTTCTGTGTCAATTGAGGCAATCTCAATCATCCGTTTCATGGCGATCGGTTCGTTATCCATGACTCCGGTTGCCAACAAGCCCAGCGACCCGCGAATGGAAGTTAAGGGAGTCCGCAATTCATGACTGACGATAGAAATAAATTCGTCCTTCAGTTTTTCGACTGCTTGCCGTTGGGTCACATCTTCACCAATACTGGTTACGCCAATAATGTCGCCTTTCGGATTTCTCAACAGCGTGATACTCCAGTTGATAATTTTTGGTTCACCTGATTTAATCAAAATTTTACTTTGAGCAGAGGGATAAAATTCTTGCTTGAGATTATCCTGAAATAGTTGGCGCTGTTTTTGCATTTGCTCGGCGGGAATGAATAAATCGAACCAGTTTTGCCCCATTACTTCGCTTGCGGCATGACCTGTCAATTTGAGAAAGAAGGGATTGGCGGCGTTGATGGTGCCGATGGTATCTAAGCTAATGACTGCTAGGTTTGTGCTTTCAAACAGCGATCGCCAGCGGCGTTCGGCTTCTCGTAAACCTGCTTCGGTTTGCTTGCGTTCTTGGAGTTCAATTTGCAGTTGGCTATAGAGTTCGGATTGCTGAATGGCGATCGCCAGTTGGCTAGCAATCTGCTGGGATAAATCGATTTCCCAAGCTTGCCACTGACGCGGCGCGGCATTTTGATAAATCGCTAACAGCCCCCACAGCATCTCTCCCGAAAAAATTGGGGCGATCGTGTAGGCTCTTGCTTGAAACTGTTCCAAGAGTTCAATATGGCAAGGGCGCAATCCAACCGTGTATATATCGGCAACGACAAATGTTTCATGATTTTGGAAGCGTCCTCCCTGAGTCTCTTGTAAATAGGTGTCTTCCCATAGTTTTTGAATGTCGGGTTCCACCAGTTTGACCCATTCAGCCCCAACGGATTCGGCAATAAAATCTCCATTCCAATCTGAATCAAATCGATAAACTGCTACTCGATCGGCTTGTAATAACTGCCTTACCTCAGTTACAGCCGTGTTGAGGACGGCATTGAGATCCAACGATTGGCGAATCGCTTGGGTGATCCGCCACAGTAATTGCTCTTGTCTTGCTTGCTGCTTGAGGGCGGCTTCTGCTCGTTTGCGATCGCTAATATTATTGTTGATCTCCAACACTTTTACTGGGTTGCCCAGATCATCTTTTTGCAATGCCCAGCGGCTATCTACGGTAATCATTGAGCCATCGTGTCGAGCTTGAACGAGTTCACCTTCCCAATAGCCTTGATTTAAGAGCGCGGCTTTGATATCAATCAGCGGATAGGGGAACTGGGTTTGCAGCAGAGTATGAGTTTCGGTGCCAATTGCGTCTGCCTTTTTCCATCCATACATAAACTCAGCCCCCTCATTCCAAAACGTGATGATGTCGTTGAGGTCATGGGTAATGATGGTGTCGTGCGCTAAATCTAGTAAGTGTGCTTGCTCTTGCAGGATCAATTGAGTTCGTCGTTGAATCAGCAAGGTTTCCAGTAGGCGATCGTTCACCTGGGTCAGTTCAGCCGTTCGCTCTAAAACCCGTTGCTCTAACTCGATATTCAACTGTTGCAGCGCCCGTTCTGCCTGTTTGCGAGAGGTCAACTCGGCTTGGGCTTGTTCAAACAGAGAAGATTGTTGAATCGCAATGCTTGCCTGAGTTGCTAGCTGCCGTAATAAATCAATCTCGGATGGCTGCCACGATCGCGGCGCAACACAATGATGAGCCACGAGCAATCCCCATAGGTCGCTTCCTTGCAAAATCGGAACGACCAGATTTGCCCTCACTTCCAACCTTGACAATAGTTCAAGATGACAGGGATTGATATCGGCAGCGTGAATATCAGATTTTGCCGTAACAAGCCCATTCTTAAAAGGTTTGATGTAGCTTTCCCCAATGCAAGGATCATAAATCTGGGTGGCTAAAATGGCTCGTTCGGGGGTGCTAACTGATTCCACCACAACCGTACCGCTCCAGTCGGGATTAAACTGAAAAATCACGACGCGATCGGTTTCAAGATATTGCCGCACTTCATCCACTGTGGTTTGAAGAATATCTTGTAAGTTGAGCGATCGCCGGATACGTTGAGTAATCTCCATCACAAGGCGCTGTTGTTCAACTTGTTGACTGAGCGCTTCTAGGGTGAGATGGGTTTGGCTCTGCAACTCTGCCACCTGCCGGAGCAATTTTCCCTGCTGCATCACACTGCGGAGCGCGAGTTGTACCGTCTCCGCTGTTAGGGTTGCTTTGTTGAGATAGGGCTGTGCGTCTTGAATTGGCGGTGCGGCGATCGTTTCGCGATCGGGCATCAAAAAAACCACGGGCACGATAGAGGCTTCCTGTTGCTGTAAAGCCTGCACAAACTGCAATCCGGTCATATCTGGCAGGCAATAATCTAGCAAAACTGCATCCGGTTGGGCAGCGCGGACTTGATCTAATCCAGCGGCTCCTGTTGTTGCCTCAAGCACGCTATAGAGAACGCGATCGCTATGCTTCAAATAGTGACGCAGCAATTCGCGATCGGCTGAGCAGTGTTGCACAATCAAAATCCTGTAGGCAGCTTGAGTCATGCCATCTCCTCCGGGTCATGCGACTGGTTTATATCAAGTGATTGATCAATGAAAGCGGCTGCAAATTGCTGGCGGCGAATTTGTTCGGGTTGTAAACGATTGAGGACACGAGCAATCAACTCTGGTTCCAAAATTGGCTTGCGGATGTAGTCATCGCCTCCGGCTGCAAAGGCTTGGACAATCGTTTTGGTATCCTGATAGGCGGTCAAAAAAAGAATGGGTAGGTTTCCCCAATGTGGGTCATTTCGCACCACCTGACACAGTTCAATTCCATTCAATCCCGGCATCTCTATATCTAATATGAGTAGATCGGGAATCGCTCCTGTTAAGGTTTCCCAAAAGCGCTGGGGTTCAAGCAGAGGAGTTACGTGCAATCCCCAGGGCGAAAGCATCAGAGAGACTCGATGGAGAATTATTGGATCATCATCGACAATCAATACTTTTCCGGCGATCGCGGGTTGAGGTCGCAAGCTTTGAGCATTTACTTGTTGCAAAGTTGTTTGGATTGCCTGAAAGATTTGGGCTGAGGCGATCGGTTTTTGCAGAAATGCCTGGATTCCCAATCGAGCGGCGGCTACTCGATCTGAAAGGTGATTTCGTGCAGTAAACACTACTATTGGAAGCTGAGGATAGTGCTGCTTCAAGGTTTCCAGCCAGGTTAAACCATTCTCGTTACTATCCGCAAAGGTCAGATCGAGTAAAACAATATCAGGAATGGTGGACTCGATAATCTGCTGAGCTTGCGCCAAGTTCGCAGCGGCTTCTAACTGGAGCGATCGCGCCTTTGCTTCTGCCTTTAAGCGATCGGTCAATAACTGATCATCATCGACTACTAACACGAGAGGACATGGCACCAGATCGGAGGACTGGGCGATCGCTGCTGGAGCCGTCTGCGTTAACGCTGGTTCTCGCTGAAGTTCCTGTTTTAAGGCGGTCACCAGTTGTGCGACTTTGCTAATTGCCGGCGCTTGCAACTGAATCTCAGGCAGTTGTAATAGGTCTTCGATTTGTCGAGCAATGATAGATCCTTGTGGAAATCCATATACACCTAATGATCCAACCAATTTATGAGCGGTTTGTTTGGCGAGTTGCTGTAAATCGGAGGTTAAGCAGCCTTTTTCTAATGCAGCAATCCCTTGATCCAGGACATCAATTTGCTCATCAAAAGAATCTTTGAATCGCGCCCATAGCTCCAGCATCATTGAGCTAACTGACTCAGCAGCAACCTTGGGTTGATCTATGGCAATTTCTTTTGGGCTTGTGGATGTCAACAGGTTCAGCGATCGCAGGCGATATCCAAATCCATAAATTGTTTCAATCAGATCTTGACTGGCTCCGGCTGCCTTTAACTTTTGTCGAATGGCTTTAACGTGACTACTAATGGCACTTTCGGTCGGTGATTCATCCAACTCCCACAGGCGATCGATCAAGGCGGCGCGACTAAAGATCCGCTGAGGATGCAATAGCAGTAATTCCAAAATTCCATACTCTTTTGGCGTTAAGCGAAGGACTTGCTGCCCATGGCGAATTTCGTTGATTACACAGTCAATTTGCAACTCTCCATAGGTCGCGATCGCAGGAGCCATTGTTCTGCCTCGTCGCAATAATGCTCGAATTCGCGCCAATAGTTCTGGGATATTGAAGGGCTTGATCATGTAATCATCTGCGCCAGCATCTAAACCTAGGACGCGATCGGTTGCCCCATCCTTTGCCGTTAGCAGCAAAATAGGCATCTGACAGCCTCTAGCCCTCAGCCGTTTGCAAACGCTAATTCCATCAACTTCAGGAATACCGACATCCAACAGCATTAAGTCATAGTCAAATTGCTCCACTAAACCCAGAGCAGATTGCCCATCTGTTGCGGTTTCAACCACATGATAATCACCCAGTGACCGTTCAAGCATGGCGCGAGTGGCTTGATCATCCTCCACTAATAAAATTTTCACAATGCGACTGACAATAGAGAATAAGTAGAAATACACTGAATTCAAGCAATCAATTCTTACACCGATTGGGAGCAAGTGTTAAGAAAGACTGCGTTTTTTTTCAAAATTTATGCATTTCGTTTTCTAAAACCCTTCTCAGGGCACTCTCAAAAGTAAGGTTCTTAATTTTACTCACTGCCCTATGCACGCTCTTAACTATAAACTTGATAAATCCATCCTAGATGCGGATGGTCGTTATCTAGACTCTCAAGAGCTTTACCCATTAGAGTCCTATATCCAAAGCTATAGTCTTCGCCTGAGTGCCTATCAGCACTTACAGCAACATGGCGACAAATTAGTCATTTATGCTCTACGAAAACTTGCTCAACTCTATCCAGAATTAATTCAGCAACACGGACCTCGTTGTAAATACGACATGACAGAAGTCTTGCGCTATATAGCGTTGTCAATTTTGCGAGATGACGAACTTTTGTTTAAAGAACAAATGCTGGGCTGGCTCGATACAATCCTGCTGGCACACAAGCGAAATAACCAATGTCGGCAGGCATATCAAAATTTGCAAGAGGCGATCGCTGCAAATTTTGTAGCGGCAGAAACCGGGCTAATTCGTCCCTATTTGGACTTAACGCTACACACCCTCGAATCCCACTAAACTTAATTTGTGCAGGTTAGATTTTGTGCAAAAAGATGAGCGATCGCACCATGCCCCAATACGAATCATTAGAGAACTTATAGCTCTTCGATGCATGATGGTAGTTCCTGCAAAAGTGACTACTCCTACCGCGATCGCTGCTGCACAAATTCTGCCTGTTCTGAAGAAGCTACCCCTGCCTGCAATACAGTTAATACTTGAATCATATTTCCCGTCAGCAACTCCTCCACGGCGAGCCACAATCCAGGAAACACGCGGCTCCGAATCACTCCACTTTCATCAACGGGCAGCGGCACATACTCCCCTTCTTGGAGTGAAAACCAGTCCAGTTTTTGTTCAAATACTTGCCAAACAATGTACTCTTTGATGCCATTGCGGCGATAGGCTCGTTTTTTATCTCCCAGGTCGATCGCCGCGCTACTTGCCGCAATCTCTGCCACTAATTCGGGTGCCCCTTCCACATAATCATCTTCACTCAGCCAAGACTGTCCCCCATACTGCTCTCCAATCAGCAGCACGGCATCAGGTTGAGGCTCATTGTCTAGATCAAGGCGAACAGTGGGTTCGATCCCCAATTCCACCCCAAGGGTTGCCACTTTGTAACTTCCTAACCAAATAATTAAATTTCCGTGGGGTTCGCCGTGACTTTTAAACCGTAGGGCAGCCGCCATATAAACCACTCCTTCAATCAATTCAGCTTTTTTTAAGGGCATGGCATTGTAGCGCCGCTCAAACTCATAGCGATTCAGGCGATCGCCATTTTCCAAAGGTGGCAGCAGCTTTTGTGGGTGAGGAGTTTTGACCATGGCTGGCTCGGAGTCCCAATTCAATTGTATTTTTCAATCATATCGGCTATTTTTCCACTTCTCTGTTGAAAACTGGAGTGACTCTACGATCGCTTAAAGCTAAGATTTGATGACATAAACAGTAGGCGATCGCGATTTACATTGTTGAAGGGGTCTCAGTCCTTTACACTGCAAAAGATCCAATTTCACGAGTTAACTTGACCATGATCATGACGGAACACGACTCTACCCCAGAATCGGCAGCAACTAGGGCAAAAGTTTTGAGTGAAGCGTTGCCCTACATTCAGCAGTTCGCCGGAAAAACCATAGTAGTGAAATATGGCGGCGCAGCAATGAAAGACAGCACCCTTAAGGATCAGGTGATTCGAGATGTGGTGTTTATGTCGTGCGTGGGGTTACGTCCGGTGTTGGTGCATGGCGGCGGTCCTGAAATTAATATTTGGCTAGATAAGTTAGGGATTGAGCCACAGTTCAAAGATGGGCTGCGGGTCACGGATGCTGCCACGATGGATGTGGTGGAAATGGTGCTGGTGGGTCGAGTGAATAAGGAAATTGTGTCATTGATTAATACGGCAGGGGGATCAGCGGTGGGGCTGTGCGGCAAGGATGCGAATTTAATCACTGCGCGCCCAGCCAATGCTGAAGGCGTGGGATTTGTGGGCGAAGTGACCAGCGTGGATACCCGCATTTTGGAAGTGATGGTGAATGCGGGGCATATTCCGGTGGTTTCTAGCGTGGCAGCCGACGAGACTGGGCAAGCATTTAACATCAATGCGGATACAGTGGCGGGTGAGATTGCGGCGGCTTTAGGTGCTGAAAAACTAATTTTGCTGACGGATACGGCGGGAATTTTGCGAGACTATAAAGATCCGTCTACGCTGATTCCTCGATTAGATATTCAAGAAGCCCGAAATTTAATCGAGGTAGGCATTGTGGCAGGCGGCATGATTCCCAAGGTGACCTGCTGTGTGCGATCGCTGGCTCAAGGAGTCCGGGCTGCCCACATTTTGGATGGTCGTTTACCCCATTCTCTCCTCCTAGAAATCTTCACCGATGCCGGGATTGGTTCGATGATTGCCTCGCCGGGGGTGAGATAACGGGTCAAGCGCGATTCCTGTAGGGATTCCTACGGGAAAGCTGCACTAACGTTCGTTTCACAAATCGTCCTAGCTGCGTTGGAGATTCAGAGGCTAGGCACAGCGTCGCTGCCGATCCCAACTGCATCTTGAATTGATTTCAAGCCTTGCTCATCTAGTTTTTGTAGCAACCCTTCCAACACCCGTCGCACCATCCAGGGACCTTCATAAACCCAGCCGGTGTAAACCTGCACCAAGCTGGCTCCTGCGGTGATTTTTTCCCAGGCATCTTCAGCGGTGAAAATGCCGCCCACGCCGATGATTGGCAGTTGTCCCTTAGTTTCTTGATAGATAAACCGAATTACCTCCGTCGATCGCTGCCTCACGGGTGCGCCGCTAATTCCCCCCGCTTCTTGAGCTACCGGGTTTCCAGTTGAGAGCCTTTCAGTCTGCAATCCATTGCGCTGGATGGTGGTGTTAGTGGCGATGATGCCTGCTAGCTGATGCTGTTGGGCAAGGGCAATCACATCCGCGATCGCCTCCCATTCCAAATCCGGCGCAATCTTCACCAAGAGTGGTTTGTGCGCTACATTTTCCTGCTGAAGCGCCTGCAAAATTGGCTCCAGTTGGGCTTTGTCTTGCAGCGATCGCAAGCCCGGTGTATTGGGCGAACTCACATTTACCACAAAGTAATCACCCAAATCCTTCAGCGATCGAAAACTTCCCACATAATCCGTCGCCGACTCTTCAAGCGATGTAATTTTAGACTTGCCCAGGTTGATGCCGAGTGGAAAGGGAGAAAAGTGTGAAGTACAAAGTGCAGAATGCGGAGTTAGATTTTCTGCGTCCTTTTTCCTTTTTCCTTTTTCCTTTTCCCTCAATCTCTCCGCCAACGCTGCTGCCCCCTGATTATTAAATCCCATGCGATTTAGCACGGCTTGATCCAACGGTAAGCGAAACAGGCGCGGCTGCGGATTCCCCGGTTGGGTATGCAAGGTGACGGTGCCCAGTTCGGCAAAGCCAAAGCCAAAGCGCGACCACAATCCAGCGGCGATGCCATCTTTATCAAATCCGGCGGCTAGCCCCATGGGGTTGGCAAAATTTAAGCCCCAAAGCTGCTGTTGTAACCGTGGATCAGATAGGCTGAGCGATCGCTCAAGTTGAGTCAAAACCCAGGGCATCTGATTTGCCGAACTATCATCCAACCAACCCAACAGCTTTAAGCTTTGCTGATGGAGCCACTCCGGATCGGTCTTCAGACCTGAGAATAGTAAAGGACGCAGCAGCGTTTGATATAAATCCATTGGCATTTCAGCAATAATTGACACAGGGTGTTTAGCAATGAGCTTCCTTAATTGCTAAACATCGCTAGGATATACAGCACCTAGAATAGGATGGTAGCAAGAATGTCATCAAGGCTCTGTGATAAGGGTACAGTCTTTATTAGTAGCACCTGACTAAAAGCTGACATCCTAACGAGGATTGAGTGAAGGTTCAGCTTAAATACAGTGCAAAACCTAGGGAGTTGTTGAAAAACTCTGCGCTGGGTGTGTTTTACTATATTGCGCCCGTTATCTCACAGGAACCTCTAATCGAAATGGTTCAGCCCAAAGAGCCGCAGTCTTACGATAAGCAATTGGTTGCTTTAGGGAGAATCCTGCAAACGCTGCGGGAAGAAGAAAATTCTGATGTTTTAATTGATACGGTGCTGAATTATCTCAAAACTGAGTTTGATTACAGCTTGGTGTGGGTGGGTTTGTACGATCGCCTAGAGCATCGGCTGTTTGGCAAGGGTGGCATGATTCCTGTCGGTGATCAATCCTTTCTGAAGCAGCGGTTTAACCTACAACCGGGCGATATTTTAGAGCAAGTGGTGATTCAGCAGCGGGCGCTAGCAGTGCCCGATTTGCGCGAAGAACTTCGGGGCGGAGATTGGCGAAAAGCAGCCCAAAAGTCTGGGATTCAAGGCACTGTGATTTTTCCTATTCGCTACCGTGACCTTTGCTATGGCGTGGCGCTGTTGGGTTCTACGGCTTGGGGCATCTCTCCGCGATCAGATGAAAAAGCGCGGTTATCGATGCTGTTGGGTGAACTGGCAGCCGCATTATTTAAGATTGAGACCGAGTGGCAGCGGCAACAAACGAAACATCCGGATGTGCCGCTGTTGCAGTTGTTAACCCAAATGCGATCGCTCTCTGGATTAGGACCGCGCCTCGAAGCGGTGGTCGAAGAAACTCACGCATTTATTCAGCCGACCCGCACCAACATTTATTGGTATGAACGCGAACGCCGTTATTTTTGGCGCAGGTTGGGCAATCGTCAACGGACTGTGGGGTTTAAAGAAGCCAATCAATTGACTTCGGGCATCACGGTACAAGAGATTAATGGGTTTTATCAAGCGCTGATGGGCGATCAGATTGTTGCGATTGGCGAGGCGCACAGTTCCCTTAAAGCCGATGCCACGAGCCGATTGATGCAGCAAATTAAGGCGCGATCGCTGATGGCTGCACCCATTTTGTATCAAAATGAACTCTTGGGCTTTCTAGCCGTGGAAGGCAACACGCCCCGCATCTGGACGGAAAACGAGAAAAACTTCATTCGGGGGGCTGCTCAAATGATTGCGCTCACGGCTCCCTTAGATGAAATGGAAAGCGCGATCGCCCAAATTCGGCTCGATCGCGAACTAACCTCTGAAATTGCTCGGTCTATTTACAGCGAAGAAGATTGGAAAAACACCCTGAAAAACGCTGCGGATACTTTGTGCAAACGGCTTAAAGTGGAACGTTTTTTGGTGCTGCTCTATGAAAAAGACCTCAAGGAGTTTGAAGTCTCCTATCAAAATCATCCGAGTAATCGCCGTCCTTTTGCGCCATTGCTAGAAGCCCTCAGCAACACGGATTTAAAAATGGTGCAAAAAAGCACGGGGGCAATTAGCATCGAAAATTTGGATACCGATGTCAAGCTGCTAGCATGGCGCGATCGCTTTCTTGAAGCAGGCGTGCGATCGCTTGTGTTGTGCAGCACCTCCATTGGGCAACCCTTAGAGGGGCTGATTGTGGTTGGGCATGAAGCGCCCCGTGGCTGGAATCGAGTGGAGCGAGAGTTAGTGAAGGTCGTCAGTCAACAAATTGGATTTATCCTGCACCAGTGGCAACTGCAACGCCAAACTGAACAACTCCAAACCCTGAGCCAGTCGATGCAGTGGGGCTTGACCGCCATGCAGCAAACCCATGATCCCACTCTGTTAGAACACTCTGCGTTGCAACAAGTGGCAAAAGTGATGGAGGTGCCCTTAGCGCTATTAGTCGCATGGACTCCCGGTCAGACCGATGCCAAATTGATCAGTTCACCACCGCAAAGCGATCGCTTTGCGGCGAATGTTGAGACTGCTATTCCAATTCATACCGACTTTTTAGTGCAGTGGACGCTAGAAAAGGAAGGCGTGGTGCCTCTTAGTGTGGCAGATCTACCTATGAACAGTCGGCGCTGGCTTCATGGCGCTGGCATTGGTCAGATCCTTGCGATCGCCCTACGGACAGCACCCGAACATCAACCCACTGGAATTTTAATCGTCGTCGATCAAGCCGAACGCCGCTGGGCAGACCGCCACATCGACACCTTTAGCATTCTCGCCAATCAACTCGCCTGGACAAGACGATATCTGAGCTTGACCCAACAACTCACCACTCAGCGTCTAGAGCTAGAGCGCCTCAATTGGTATAAACATCGCCGACTAGAAGATGTGCAGCGCTCAGTGGAAACTGGATTGAAGCGGTTAGACGAACTGGGTGCCCCAAAAGAACCACTCTTTGCCACCCGGCAGCAGCAGATTTTACGGCAGTTAAAAGATGCGATCGCGTCCGTAAACGAAGTTATTGCGGCTGAGCAGTGGCAATTTCAGATCCAAACCGCCTGTATCACCCTAATTACGTTGCTAAAACGAACCTTAGAGCGGGTTGATAGCGTGATCAAAGAACGGCAACTTTGGTCGCAGGTTCACGATGAAACAAACATCAATATTGGCGGCGATATTCCCAAAATCGAGCTAATGCTCTATGAGGTGCTGCTGGATGCTTGCTTGCGATCGAGTGTGGGTGGACGGATTGATCTTTGGTGTCGTCAAATTGATACGCGCTGGTTTGAGCTATCTATTACGGACAGTGGACAGGTTGAATCCCGCTTGTTTACAGAACTAGAAACAGGGCGCATCGACTGGCTAGCACCCTCCATTTTGGATCATCCGCCCGGTTTACACCTGTTGATTTGCCAAGCCTTAATGAAACAAATCGGGGGCGAATTTAACTTTTATAAACTAGAAGATGGGCGCAATACAAGCCGACTAGTCCTCCCGATCGCAGGCACCGCCACCCTAAAATCAAAATCTCGCGGTAAACCTTAGAAAGGGAGAGTTGGAATAGCAGTAAGAACAGGAAGAATAAAATGCAGCCGTTACAAACACGCCGACAGTTTTTGCAAATAGGATCATTGACGATCGCCTCTGGCGCGATCGCAATGGGTAGCCATCAATCATTGACTCAGGGAACCGATGAATCTAGTCTGGTGACCAATCCATTACTGGCAATCACTCCAGCCTGTGGCAAAGGCGATCGTCCCACACCTTCCCGCACTGCTGGACCATTCTACACACCCAACTCACCCAAACGCAATTCTCTAATTGAATCTGGCATCAATGGCACTAAGCTGATTGTCATTGGAAAGGTAACCAATAGAACCTGTCAGCCTATTTCCCGTGCGCTAGTCGATTTTTGGCAAGCGGATCAGGCTGGCAACTACGACAACTCAGGCTATAAACTGCGTGGGCACCAGTTTACCGACTCTCAAGGACGCTACAGGTTGGAAACAATTGTGCCAGGACTTTATCCTGGTCGCGTACGGCATATCCATGTTTCTGTTCAAGCAGCTAATCAGCCGATTTTAACCACCCAACTCTTTTTCCCAAGTGAAGCAGGCAACGCATCCGATGGTTTGTTTAACCCGGTATTACTGTTGCGGATGAACTCCACTCAGCCTAAAAATCAAGCAGCGTTTAACTTTGTATTGGCGTAGCTTGTATTGGCGTAGCTTTGTTTGAGGTAAACAATAGCTTAAACAAGCGTAATGACCGTCACTTCTGGAGGACACCAAAGCCGTCCGGGTAAATAGGTGCCAAGTCCCCGGTTGACATACAGTTGATTGTCTCCCACAACATGTAATCCCTGCGCCCATTCCCAATGCTTCATCGTGCAGGCACATTGCTTGAGCAACGGCACATATCGCTTCACTGGCTGCGGCAAGTTTCGATAAAACTCTGAAAGGCGATGCGCCATATTACCCATTCCCGGAACAAACACCTGTCCCCCGTGGGTATGACCAGACAACTGAAGATCAATCCGCCATTTTTGCAGGATCTCAGCAGTATCGGGATTATGAGATAGTACAATCCGAGGAGTCAGACTATCAAGCTGTTGAAATACAGGCACAGGATAAAATTCCGATGACCAATAGTCTGCTAATCCCACGATCGCTAATTCTTTGCCCACGGGATAGGCGATTTGATTCCACAGCACTCGAATATTGCAATCCTCAAGCGCCTTGGCAACTTCTGAACGAGAATGTCGATAGCGAATATCGTGATTTCCTAACACTGCATACACTCCCATATGGCTTTTCAAACCTGTGAGCCGCCGTGCTAAATCATGAATCGGTGCCGGATCATCGGTGATAAAGTCTCCGGTTAGCATTACCAAATCAGGTTGGGCAGCATTGCTAGCCGCGATCGCTTCCTCTAATAAACTGGGCGATAATCGAATTCCATCAAAGTGAAAATCTGAAAGCTGCACCAACCGCAAACCCTGAAGATGGGCTGACAAATTGGCGATCGACACCCGCAAATGCTCGACCGTTAGCGATCCTGTCAATAACTTGTGCATTATCCTCACCCTATCAAGCGCCTCCAGCCTAACAGAGGGAAGAGATTGTCTCTAGTTCCAAAGGCGACACTTGAGGAAAATAAAGTGGCAGGTTTCAGGTTTCAGCCTCACTGTAGATATCGCGTAGGGCAACCGCTAAATCCAGCGGCACATCGCCCTCACAAGTCTCAATCAAAGTTGTCCAGCAGAATCGGGAGCCACAATTTCGCCCTCTACTTCCAAAAGGCTGGAATCCTCTTTCGTCAGATCGGTCAATTCATTAAACTGCACGCCCATCTGCTCACAAGCTTGCTTCACAGCTTGTTTGAAGCGATTCAGATCACTTCCATACCCGCATAATTCCGCAGCCGTTTCGCTGCCTTGCTTAGCATTAGCACGAGCGCAATCGACCAGTTCAGTTCCCTCAAGCGGTGTTTTTGCAGCCATATTTGTCTCCCAGTTACAAGAATCACTTGCTCAGTCTTACTCAATTTGGGCGACTAAGCCAATCACTCTATAGATAGAAAATTCAGATAGAAAATTCAGCTTTCCGTAAAAAATTCGGCTTTCCACAAGGATTGAGGCACCCTGAAAAACGTGGAAATCGCTACACTGGAAAAGCATATTGGGGATTAGAAAAAGGGAAAAAAGAACAGAAGAAACACCTCCGTCCGAACTCAAAACTTAAATTCCGCTCCTGATCTCCATACTCCACATTTTTTGAACTATGGCGCAGTTCGATATTCAAGCTCCGTTTGAACCCGCAGGCGACCAGCCCAAAGCGATCGCCCAAATTCTGGAATCCATTAACGCTGGCAACCGCTACACGACTTTGTTAGGCGCAACCGGAACGGGTAAAACCCACACGATGGCGCGAGTGATCGACACGCTAGGTAGACCCACTCTGGTTTTGGCACACAATAAAACCCTAGCAGCGCAGTTGTGTAATGAGTTGCGCGAGTTTTTTCCAGACAATGCCGTTGAATATTTCATCAGCTATTACGACTACTATCAGCCCGAAGCCTACATTCCTGTTAGCGATACTTATATTGCCAAAACTTCATCGATTAACGAAGAAATTGATATGTTGCGGCACTCGGCAACGCGATCGCTGTTTGAGCGGCGGGATGTGATTGTAGTTGCCTCTATTAGCTGCATTTATGGTTTGGGGATTCCCTCGGAATATTTGAAAGCGGCGATTCCTCTGCGAGTCGGGGAAGAAATTAACCTGCGGGGAGCAATTCGGGATTTAATCTCAGTCCAATATACCCGCAACGACTTAGAGTTAGGGCGCGGTCGGTTTCGGATTAAGGGCGATGTGCTGGAAATTGGTCCGGCTTACGAAGATCGGATTATTCGAGTTGAGTTTTTTGGCGACGAAATTGAAGCGATTCGCTACATCGATCCGGTGACGGGCACCACGTTACAAAGCATGGACGGCGTGAATATTTACCCCGCTCGTCACTTTGTTACGCCAGAGGATCGGCTGAAGGAAGCCTGCGACGATATTGAAAAAGAACTGCGCGATCGCCTGCTGTTTTTGGAAACTCACGGCAAGTTATTAGAAGCCCAACGACTCGAACAACGCACCCGCTACGATCTGGAAATTTTGCGAGAAGTGGGCTTTTGCAACGGCGTA
Organism: Sivoneniella epilithica UHCC 1019; assembly: GCF_040830845.1. NCBI lineage: Bacteria > Bacillati > Cyanobacteriota > Cyanophyceae > Leptolyngbyales > Leptolyngbyaceae > Sivoneniella > Sivoneniella epilithica. The sequence continues at coordinate 17,641 of NZ_JBFPDP010000048.1, read as the reverse complement.
GAAAACTATTCCCGGCACCTCGCCGGACGGAAAGCGGGAGAATCCCCTGAATGCCTGCTCGACTATTTTCCCAAAGATTGGCTCTTAGTGATTGACGAATCTCACGTCACCATTCCCCAACTGCGCGCCATGTATAACGGCGACCAATCCCGTAAAGGCGTACTGATTGAGCATGGGTTCCGCTTACCCAGCGCCGCCGATAATCGCCCGCTCAAAGCCGAGGAGTTTTGGGAGAAGGTGAACCAATGTGTGTTTGTCTCTGCGACTCCGGGCGAGTGGGAACTAGAGATTTCTGAAGATCACATTGTCGATCAAATCATTCGTCCAACGGGCGTACTCGACCCAGAAATTTTTGTGCGTCCGACTCAAGGGCAAGTGGATGATCTATTTGGCGAAATCCAAGAGCGAGTGCCTAAAGATGAGCGGGTTTTAGTGACGACTCTGACTAAGCGGATGGCGGAAGATCTGACGGAATATTTTCAAGAGCGCGGCATTCGGGTTCGTTACCTCCATTCTGAAATCAACTCGATTGAGCGGATTGAAATTTTGCAAGGGCTGCGGGAAGGGGATTTTGATGTGCTGATTGGGGTGAACTTACTGCGGGAAGGATTGGATTTACCGGAGGTTTCCCTGGTCGCCATTTTGGATGCGGACAAGGAAGGCTATTTGCGGGCAGAGCGATCGCTGATTCAAACGATCGGACGAGCAGCGCGTCATGTGGACGGCAAGGCGATTCTCTATGGCGACAACATGACCAAGAGCATGGAAAAAGCGATCTCTGAAACAGAACGCCGCCGCGCTGTTCAGAGCAAATACAACGAAGACAACGGCATCACGCCTTATTCCATCATCAAACGGCAAAACAACTCCATTCTCAAGTTTTTGGATGTGTCTCGCCGACTCAAGGCAAATGAACTGGAAGAGGTTTACGTTCATGCTAGTGAGATTCCGATGGAAAATATCCCGGACATCATCGTCCAAATGGAAGCTCAGATGAAAGAATCGGCGAAAAAGCTGGAGTTTGAAAAAGCCGCCGAGTTTCGCGACAAAATTAAACATCTGCGCGATAAGTTGCTAGGACGCAAGTAAGGGCGACAAAGACTGCCCTCACCCTAGCCCTCTCCCAAAGGAGAGGGAACAAGACTTTCAGCGCCCTTCTCTTTTAGGAGAAGCAACCGTCTTAAAACTAACCGCGATAGCGTAAGCGCTGTTTCTTGGATGCTCGAAGGGCTTTTGTCAGTTCGCACGATAGGCTAGACTTACAACATTTTGGCAAGTCAATATGGTTGCAACCCCTACCAAAACCCTGACGCTCAACGAATTTCTTGCCCTGCCAGAAACTAAACCTGCCAGCGAATTTGTCAGTGGCAAAATCATCCAAAAACCAATGCCAAAGAGTAAGCATTCCATTATTCAAGCTAAACTCGCTGCGGCAATCAATCAGGTTGCAGAATCTCAAAAGCTGGCATTTGCTTTTCCAGAATTACGCTGCACGTTTGGCGATCGCTCCCTGGTGCCGGATCTAGTTGTATTGGATTGGCAAACGATTGAATTTGATGCAGTGGGCGAACCGACCGATGATGTGTTTGTGGCACCCGATTGGACGATTGAAATTCTGTCGCCTAACCAAAGCGCCAACCCAGTCATCGACAAAATTTTGCATTGCCTAAATCATGGCACTCAATTAGGCTGGTTGATTGATGCCAGCGATCGCTCGATCCTGACCTTTGCCCCCAATCAAACGCCTCGGCTGTATGTCGGTGAACAGCCCTTGCCCATTCTCGACAAGCGGACTCTAGTGATTACACCCGTTCAAATTTTTAGCTGGCTTAAGCTCGGACAGGATTAAACGCCGCCGCACATTTACAAACTACCTGCTTCCTCAAAGGTGACATTTTCATAGAGAAGGGCGATCTCACAGCTAAAGTCGATGCTTTCTAACGCGATCATGTCTCCGAACATTCCAGAACATAAACTTGGGTATTGGGTTAATTCTTCTAATTGCTATTAAATACGGTTTTCCTATCAGACTTAAGTAGATTAAGATAGCGTTTATTCTTAATCTTCTGGTTTGAACTATTCATGACTGCGTCTTCTACTTCAGCTATATCTCAGGGGCAGCGCTTCTGGGGTTTCTTCAAGCGGATTCCCTGGCTTTGGATCATTACAGCAGGCTATTTGTTCTTTATGCTGGCGCTGCCCACTGCGGCGCTTTTTTTGAAGGCAGCCAGTGAGGGACCCGTAAAATTTTGGCAAGTGGCAACCAGTCCGATCGCGTTATCTGCCTACGAAGTGACCTTTGTGACTGCGTTTGGGGCGGCGCTCATTAATGGTCTTTTTGGTACGCTAATCGCTTGGGTGTTAACGCGGTATACCTTTCCGTTGAAGCGGGTGATTGATGCGGCTGTCGATTTGCCGTTTGCGTTACCCACGTCGGTTGCGGGTTTGACTTTGGCGACGGTATACAGCGATAACGGCTGGATTGGATCTTTACTGGCACCCTTGGGCATTAAGATCGCTTTCACGCGGTCGGGGATTGCGATCGCCATGCTGTTGATTTCCTTGCCTTTTGTGGTTCGCACGGTTCAGCCCGTATTAGCAGAATTGGAAAAAGAGATCGAAGAAGCGGCTTGGTCGTTAGGGGCTTCTCAATTTCAAACTTTTTGGCGCGTTGTATTGCCTCCGCTGATGCCTGCCATTTTAACGGGAGTAGCTCTGGGCTTTGCTCGTGCGGTTGGAGAATATGGTTCAGTGGTGATCATCGCCTCCAATACGCCCTTTCAAGATTTGATTGCTCCGGTCTTAATCTTCCAACGGTTGGAGCAATACGATTACTCCGGGGCAACCATCATTGGAGCAGTGTTGTTGACTATTTCGCTGATCCTGCTGTTCTTGATCAATTTATTGCAAGCTTGGGGTCGCCGTTATGACATCTAATTTAGACTCGTCTTCTGATCTACATGGCTCGATTAAATCCACTACTGTGTCGCGAGATCGCCCCTGGGTCTCAGGTGTTTTGATTGGAATTGCGATCGCCTACCTAACCCTAATCCTGTTTATCCCAACCATCAACGTGTTTGTACAGGCATTTGCTAAAGGCTGGGCACCTTTCTTTGCCAATCTAATCGAGGCAAATTTTTTAACCGCCGTCAATCTCACTCTGATCATTGCCCTGATTGTAGTTCCCATTAACACCGTGTTTGGATTGTGTGCTGCGTGGCTAATTGCCCGCAAGCATTTTCGAGGACGTGCCTTTGTCATCAGCATTTTAGATGTGCCGTTTTCTGTGTCTCCCGTGGTGGCAGGGCTGATGATTGTTTTGCTCTATGGTCGCAATGGCTGGTTTGGTCCATTTTTGGAGCAATATGACCTCAAAGTTATCTTTGCGTTGCCAGGAATGATTTTGGCAACGGCATTTGTCACGATTCCATTTGTTGCCCGCGAAGTCATTCCAGTATTAGAAGAAGCCGGTGCAGAGCAAGAAGAAGCCGCAAAGACTCTGGGAGCAAACGGTTGGCAGACTTTTTGGCGGATTACCTTACCCAATATCCGTTGGGGATTGTTGTATGGTGTGCTGCTAACTAATGCCAGAGCGATGGGCGAGTTTGGCGCAGTGTCGGTGGTGTCGGGCAATATTATTGGAAAAACCCAAACCTTGCCGCTGTTTGTGGAAGATGCTTACAAGCAATATCAAACTGAAGCCGCATTTTCTGCCGCTGTATTGCTGGCGTTGTTGGCGCTGGTGACGTTGGTATTGAAAGAAATTTTGGAGCGCAAAACTAGTATTAAGGAAGTGCGGGATGAAGTGTAATCCCGTTTTGAGTTTTGTTCGCGTAGCGTCGACCTAGGAGATATTTTGAGTTTTGAGTTTTGAAAGCTTTACCCAATCATGGTCTTAACTAAGATCTGTCGCATTCTTTATACCCGTTTAATCGGCTTCCAAACGGCGACGGAGATGGCTACTGAGCGCATCAATCACAGTGACGACGACCCATAGCACCAGCATCATGGTGGTGGCTTTAGGATATTCAAACCCGCGAATGTAGCTGACTAGTTCAAAGCCAATCCCTCCCGCGCCGACTACACCCAACACGGAAGCGGCGCGGATATTGTATTCAAACATATAGAGGGTGTAGCCTAAGCTGAGGGGCAAAATTTGGGGCAAAATGCCATATTGAGCCACTTGCAGCCAAGATGCTCCAGAAACTTCTAGGGCTTCGAGCGATCGCCGCTCCACCGACTCGATCGCCTCTTGATAGAACTTTGCCAGATAACCGATGGTGTAAATGCCTAATGCCAAGGTTCCAGCGGGGGCACCCAAACCCGTGGCAGCAACAAATAATAACCCCAGCACGATCGAGGGCACCGATCGCACCAGGTTTTGCAGCAGGTTAGCAAACAACTGTATCCAGCGGGGCGCTAAATTCTGGGCAGAGAGAACGGCGATCGGCACCGACAAAATCGCCCCGATCGTGGTGCCCCACAGCGACATTTGGATGGTTTCTACCAGCGCCTTCCCTGCCACATCCAGAACGCTCCAATCAGGCGGAAATAGGCGCGAAATAAAATCGACCACATAGGGAACACTGGTTCTCAGCAATTCCAGGTCAACTTGCAGCCCTCGCAATGCCCAGCCATAAACCAGCACAACACCGACTCCACTCAGGAGATACCTGAGCCATGCGGTACGCTGCCAAAAGTGCTTTAAATCCTTCATGTTCCTGATGCCTGCGTTTGGAAGTGCCCTGAAAGCTGATGGGGAGACCCATCATGAATCACTGTGCCCTGATCTAAAACGATCGCCCGTTCTGCATAGTTGGCAGCGATCGCTAACTCATGTAGCACTGCCACAATCGTGATCCCGTCGTAGTTCAACTGCGCCAATGTATCCATAACTTGCTGCGCGGCTAACACATCAAGTCCAGCGATCGGTTCATCGACCAACAGGATTTTGGGCGATTGGATCAAGGCACGGGCGATCGCCACACGCTGCTGCTGGCCGCCACTCAAACGGCTCGTTTTTTGAGATGCCCAGTCTTTTAACCCCAACTGATCCAATAGCTCTAGGGCATGGCGGCGATCGCGGTTGCTAAACCCGGTGAGGGTGCGCCAACTGGATACATGCCCCAAGCGTCCGCAAAGGACATTATCCACTGCCGACAACTGCGGAATTAAGCCGCCACCTTGAAACAGCATCCCCATTTTTTGTCGAATTTGCGGTAAATTGCGCGACGACAAAGGTATACCAGCGATCGCCACGCTGCCTTGGTGAATGGGCACTAAGCCTACGAGCGATCGCAATAGGGTTGATTTTCCTGCCCCATTCAAACCCAGCAGGGTGACAAATTCTCCCATTTGAATCGTGAAATTAACCCGGTTTAAAATGGGACGCTGCAACGCTGCTAGGTAAGCAGTTTGAAGGTTTTGGCAGACAATCGCTGCTAGCGGATTATTCGATTCCTGCACGCTTAAGCGCCTCACGCATCGGGCTTAGATGGCGATCGTGATCCACACGCACCAAGTTTGTCGCATTGCCCAAATCTTTGAGTAGTTTGTTATTGGCAGGCTCATTCAGCTTCATCATGGCATTGATCAGCTTATTGCGAGTCGCTGTTGGCATATCAGCATCGATCGCCACCCCGTGCGCCGGAACATTAGAAACAAACGCCAGCACCCGTAGTTTTTTAGCCTCTTCTGCAGTGATGTAAGGCGGTCTTAAGGTGTATTCAGAGACGGCTGCTACATCGGCTTGACCCCGCAACACCGCTTGAAGGGCACCGCTATATCCATTGCCATAGGCGACCTGTCCGAAGAAATCTTTGACGCGATCGCGGTTGGGCACCAGCCCTTGTTTCACCATCTCAGCCACCGGAAAAATGAACCCAGAACCAGACGTGGGAGAAGTAAAAGCCATTTTCTTGCCGCGCAGTTGTTGTAGCGTTTGAGTGTTAGAACCTCTCGTTTTAAGCGGGCTATCCTTCGGCACCACGAAAATAGAGCGGTAAGTATGCCCACCCGAATAGTTAGGTCGCACTTCTGCCAAATATAGCTTGGCATTTGCCAACTGTTGCGCCTTCAAAGCAGGGCGACTGCTCAAAAACGCCACATCGGCTCGGTTTGCCCGCAATGCTTCCACGGCTGCTGTATCGTCGGCAATCACTCCCTCCACAGGCATTCCCATTTGACGGCTTAAAAAGCTAGCGACAGCATCAACTTTAGTTTTTAGATCCGTGGCATCTGCTCGCCCTGGAAACACGATTCTTATTTTTTTCGTTTGTGCCTGAGCAAGTAGTTGATTACTAAATGCACTAGAAGACTGAAACTGAAGGGCTACTGGCTCAGTTGCGATCGCACTATTACCGAACAAAGAAGCTGAAGAAACCGCCGCATTAAAGCTAACAAAACTGATAAAAGTAGCGCCAGCAGCTAGTTTAAGCCATTGAATAGAAACCATTGTCATCCTCAAGTAAAAGTAACAATTACAGCATCATATTTTAAGATACCTGTAAAAAGCCAATTTTTATCTTATAACTACTTGAGAACTAGCTTCAACTACTAATAAAAGAATTTTTCAACAGGAAGCAGTAGAAAAAAGAAGAACCGATCCTGGATTCTGCAAAATGGTAGAGAGTTTTTTCCAGCAACTTGAAATAATGTAAGCGCACAATCCACATAGTTCAGGAGTGAGGTTGCAGTGAATTTTAATTTTTTCGATTTGTTCTGGGTTTTTCTAGCCATTTCCTCTTTGCAACCTCTTTTGCAAAAGTATCAAGTCGGAGCGCGTCGAGTGCAGGCATTAAAACAGTTTGAACAGCAACGCAACAGCCGAGTTATTTTATTAATCCATCGGCAAGAATCGCTAAGCCTCTTGGGTATCCCACTTTCCCGCTACATCACTATTGAGGATTCCGAGCAAATTCTTCGCGCTGTTCGGCTAACTCCACCGGACGTGCCAATCGACTTGATTTTGCATACCCCCGGCGGCTTGGTGCTGGCAACCGAGCAGATTGCTAGAGCGCTGATTCGCCATCCTGCGAAGGTAACGGTATTTGTGCCTCACTACGCCATGAGCGGCGGTACGATGCTGGCACTGGCTGCCGATGAAATTGTGATGGATGCGAATGCGGTTTTGGGTCCGGTTGATCCCCAGTTAGGCAACTTTCCGGCTGCTAGCATTCTCAAAGTAGTAGACCAAAAAAACGTGGACAGAATCGGCGACGAAATGTTGATCATGGCGGATCTGTCTCGTAAGGCAATTCAGCAGGTGCAGCGATTTGTGCGTACCCTGCTGATGGATGATGTACCCACGCAAAAAATCGCCCCCGAAAAGGTTGAGTCAATTATTGAAGCGCTGACGACTGGGCAAGTGACCCACGATTACCCGATTACGGTTGAAGAAGCGACTAGTCTGGGTTTACCAGTCTCCGCTGGGTTGCCCCGCAGCATTTATGATCTGATGGAACTGTATCCGCAGGCGCAGGGCGGTAAACCCTCTGTGCAATACATCCCCATGCCCTACGCGCCTCTACGCCCAACCTTGCCAGAGCCGAAAGGTAGACCGCTGCCAGAGTCGAATGCCAAAGTGGAGGGTATCGGCTAACTTGGAGGAATTGTAGCGGAACGGAATGGGTGACTTTAGATTTTTGGACGAGGACGAGCGGCACCTGGATCAACGTTCTAGCGATCGCATTGGGAACGGCGGCTGGTTCACTACTGCGGGGTCGCTTGCCCTTTAGAATGATTACCGTGATTACTCAGGGGGTGGGGTTGCTCACAGCTTTTTTAGGCTTCACAATGGCGGAAAATTTAACCAAAGTGCAAGCAGGTTTATTTGATGGCATCATTTTAGGGTTGATTGCGTTGGTGGTTGGGGGCTTGCTGGGTGAATGGGCACAGATTGAAGAACGGCTGATGACACTGGGCGATCGCCTGAAGCACCAGTTCAGCGGCGGCAGCACGTTTACCGAGGGTTTTGTTGCGGCTAGTTTACTGTTTTGCGTGGGACCGATGGCAATTTTAGGCAGCTTGAGTAATGGGCTGACGGGTGACAATCGGATTTTGCTGCTCAAAAGCACCATGGACGGATTAGCTGCGATCGCCTTTACCAGCAGTTTTGGCGTAGGCGTGGGATTTTCTGCATTCATGATTTTGCTTTACCAAGGAAGTTTGTCTTTATTGGCAGGCACCCTCGCCCAAATTATCCCTGACCCAGCGACTGCACCGCCCATTTTATTGACTACTGGCGTAGGCGGCTTAATGATTCTAGGAATTGGATTCAACCTGCTAGACATCGCTAAAATTCGGATTGCCGCCTTTTTGCCCGCCTTGCTGATGGCACCTATTTTGTATCAGCTTGCGATCGCGTTAGGGAGTGCGAAATAGTTTAGTGGTGTGTCAAACACTCAATCGAGTTTCATGGGCGTGGCAAGTATGGAAATAGCGAGTGCGAACTTCGTAATTCGCCATTCGTAATTCGTCAGGCTCCTTTGAGGGATCTGCCGCGCCAAGTCCAGCCCCAGCCTGTTTCGGTTTTAATGATAGAGCCAAGGATAATGGCTGTAACGAAGGCTCCCCCCAAACCAGTGAGCCACCAGTAGCGGGGTGGAATGGCGGATAGTTGAGCGATCGCGCGACGGATTGGGTAGTGCAACAGGATAGTAGCAAAGGCAAGGGCAATCGCAAGTCCATCGAATGGTGTGAATCCGGTTAGCGATCCCTTGAGTAAAAGAGCGATCGCGGCTAACCAAGGGATCGTACACATCCAAAACATCAACAGCGCTGTTTGTAGCGTTAATCCCAAGTTTCGCTGGGAGCCGAGATACCAATTTTTTGTCCAGCCTTCCCACAGTGCCGCCCCTGATGGATACATTCGCAGGGTGCCCAACTCATGCCCTAAACCACAATGCAGCACCAACCCTTTTTGCTTAATCAACCGCGCTAGCTCCACATCTTCTACGACCTGACTGGCAACGGCTTGATGTCCGCCGATCTGCTCGTAAGCCGTCCGCCGAAACAGCATAAAGGGTCCGACCGCAAAAACGGTTTCAGAGTGGGGATCGTTAATTTGAGCAAAGTCTAGTCCTACTGCCAAGATGCCAGCAATTAGCGGTTGGGCTAACCACTCCGCTAAACAGCCACACACCAAAGTGGGCCAACAGGTTAGCAAATCAATCTGCGATCGCTGCACAAACTCTAACGCCGCCGGAATTGCACCGGGTTTCAGCCGCACATCGGCATCTAGGAACAGCAAAAAATCCCCGCTTGCTTGCTCCACTGCCTGCACACACGCCCAGTTTTTACCCACCCACGTTTCATCGGCGGGGCGGGGCTTTCCAGCAATCACTTCTAAGCGAGGATCGGCAAGGGTTGCCTGCAAATTTTGGGCGATCGCCAAGGTATCATCGGTCGATTGGTCATCCACAACCCAAACTTTTAACCAATCTGCTGATTTACCAGAACTGGCTAAAACAGCCGTAATGCAGGCTGCAATATTATCGGCTTCGTTGTAAGCTGGGATAATTACTGAAATCTTGGCAGGTGGACAGAGTGAAGTATTTGACGGTGTGACTAGAAGCCGAGGAGCAGAGGTTGCTGCCGATCGCAGCTTGCCCAAATACAGCAGTATCATGCCAAGCGCTAGCAGCAGTGCCAGCCCTAATAGTAAACTTATCCAAAGTGAAGCCATCATCCAATTCTTGAGAAAGGGGCACCGCATTCAGCCTATCGCAGCCAAGTCACAATCTATCCGAGGGTTTAAGGTTGGACAATTGAGCGCGATCGCCAAGTCCAAGTAAATTTGTTAACCAAAACCAAAAGAATTGTGACAGAATCTTGTTGTTTAGAAATATTAAAAACCTTGCGTATAGTTTCCATAAAATATCCGCAGTTTCTAGAATTCCTTAGTACACCCTCAGTAAATTACCTTACTTGATGATGCCTCGGATACTCGTCATTGATGACGACCCTGCAATTTCTGAATTAGTCGCCGTCAACCTGGAAATGGCTGGATATGATGTCAATCAGGCTCCAGATGGCATTAAAGGGCAAGCGATGGCATTGCAAATTCAGCCCGATTTGATCATGTTGGATCTCATGCTGCCCAAAGTGGATGGCTTTACGGTTTGCCAGCGCCTTCGGCGAGACGAGCGCACTGCTGATATTCCCGTGCTGATGCTGACTGCGCTCGGACAAACCCAGGATAAAGTCGATGGCTTTAATGCCGGTGCTGATGATTACCTGACAAAACCTTTTGAACTAGAGGAGATGCTGGCACGAGTTCGGGCATTGCTGCGCCGCACCGATCGCATTCCCCAAGCCGCCAAACATAGCGAGATTTTGAACTATGGACCGCTCACATTGGTGCCTGAGCGATTTGAGGCAATTTGGTTCGATCGCACTGTAAAACTGACCCATCTAGAATTTGAACTACTGCATTGCTTACTTCAGCGCCACGGGCAAACCGTTTCTCCCAGTGAAATTCTTAAAGAGGTCTGGGGCTACGATCCAAACGACGATATTGAAACGATTCGGGTGCATGTGCGTCATCTGCGGACTAAATTAGAACCAGACCCACGCCACCCGCGCTACATCAAAACCGTTTATGGCGCTGGCTATTGTCTGGAGTTACCCACAACGGTACAAGAGACTGAAAATCAACAATTTTTAGCAGGTTAGCAAGAAGCAGTTTCTAAGCCAGGTGGCAGCGATTCTGCACAGCGGTGATGCACTTCAACAATTCGCTCAAATAACCAGGGATAGGTTTGACAATAAACAGGAATTCGGGCAAGGGGACTCAGTAGGGCGGCGGCGGCAATATCTGCCACACTAAACTGATTGCCAACCAAGTAAGGTTGTTTCCAGCGATAGGCAAGCTCTGTTAAGGCGATGTCTAAGCGTTTAGCGGCTAAATCTACGACGGCGGTGTTAATGCCATATTGCCAGCGCACGACTTGAATAACCAACTGGCTGGCAAGGGATGGATCAAGCGGTTTGCCCTCTTGCGATCGAAACTGGTAGTAAACAAACCGAGCCGCAACGCCAATGCTTTCATCTAGCCAGTCTTCTAACAGGCAGGCTTGGGATTGCAAGATCGGATCGGGTAGCTCATAGGATGGCTCTGGTTGATAGGTTTGCAAAAAGTGGAGAATTTGGGTAGAGTCGGCGATCGCTGTGGGTAAACTGTCTTGTTCAGGCAGCAAGACGGGCAGTGTGGTTAGCCCCGTTAAAGGCTTTAAGCGCAGCGCATGTAAACCCGGTGTCAAGTTCTCCACAGTGTAGGAAATTTGCTTGTAGCCTAGGGCTAATCGAGCTTTACGGCAATAGTGTGAGGTACTAAACTGAAGCAACTTCATAAGGTAAGCATGAGCGAAAGAAAGAAGAGATGGGCAATCCTTAAACAGTATCGCTGAGATTTGACAGTTGCTATTTAATGAATCTAGGTCTGACAGCGCTAGTTTGATAGCCTACACTACAAACCTGATCGAAAATCATCCAGATGATAGGGAATGGTATCTACCTTGGGATAAGTTTCTGTAAATCAAGCCTGCTTTTTTAGAAATAACTATGGTTTTTTTGTCGATCGCTGTGCCTTTTTCTGATCGCCTGAAGTTGGGATCTTCATTGAGCCGATTCTGGCTGCCTCGATCGCACAACACGATACTGCGACGAGTCATTGACCGAATCCGCACTTCGTTAGAGCTAAAAGTCGTTTTACAAACTGCCGTAGACGAAGTTGCCGATTTATTGCAGGTCGATCGCTGTAGTTTTTTCTGGTACTTTCACGACACCCATCGCGTTCAAATTATGTGTGAAAGCGCCCCCTCTAGAAAGTCTGGGATTCATGATACTCAAACACTGCTTAAACCGTCTAGCCTAGGCTATTACCCTATGGAAACCTTTGGCAGCTTAGCCGACGCGATTGTCCGGGGAGAACTGGTGGTTAATCATGGAGCCGCGCGATCGCGAATCAGCGCGTGGATACAGCCGTTTATGCCTCGCTCAGTCCGCCGCCCAAAGTCCCCCATTTTTGGCTCCATTGCTAACGTGCTAGTCCCCCTAACCATGCAAGCGGGATCAATTGGCTTCCTTGCCTGTTTTTCAGAGCAGCCCCGGCGATGGTCATCTGCCGAAGTGGAACTGTTACAATCCATCGCTCAACAGCTTGAGATCGCCATTGGACAGGCGCAGTTGTATGAGAAAAGTCAAAAGCAGGCACAACGAGAACGCTTGGTGAACTGCATCACGGCACAAACTCGTCAAAGTTTTGAACTGGAAACAATTTTAAAAGGCGCGATCGCCCAGTTGTTAAACGCCCTTGCGATTGATCGCTGCCTGGTTCATTTAGTGGACGATCTCAATTCACCCGCTCCCGCAGCCCCGGCGGAATACCTGCATACTCCTATTACTCGGCAGTCTATTTTAAGAGAAAAACATCTGTATGAAGTTTGCCGACCGCCGTTTCTACCGTCCGTTGTAGAGTTTGACCTGAGCGGTCCCATTACTCAGTGGGTGATTCAAAATCGTCGCCCTGTGGCGATCGCCGATGTGAGCCAAGATCCCCGAATTGGGCAAAACAACCCAGAGTATCAACAGGCAGAAATCAAATCGTCCTTAGTCATTCCGGTGCAGGCAGGGGTTGATCTCTACGCCATTTTGTATCTGAACCAGTGTACTCAAGTGCGATACTGGTCAAAGAATGACCAAAAACTAGCTCAAGCAGTTGCCGATCAGCTAGCAATTTCAATTAAGCAAGCTCATTTATATGCCCAAACACAACAGCAGGCAGCCGCGAGTGAGGCACAGGCAAAGCATTTAGTCGAAACGCTACACCAACTGCGGCTGACTCAAACTCAACTGATTCAAAGCGAGAAAATGTCAAGTTTGGGGCGCGTGGTAGCAGGAGTTGCCCACGAAATTAACAATCCAATCAACTTCATTTCTGGCAACCTGCCCTACGTGGAAAATTACGTTCAAGATCTCACCGATTTGCTCCGTTCTTATCAAGAGCAGGGTGAGCAAAGCATCACGTTACAGCAGCGAGAAGAAGCCATTGAGCTTGATTTTCTGTTGGCAGATCTCCCCCGAATTTTGAATTCTATGAAGTCGGGAGCCGATCGCATTCGCCAAATTGTTCTCTCACTGCGAAACTTTGCCCGATTGGATGAAGCCCACTGTAAGCTTGTGGATATTCATGAAGGACTGGAAAGTACACTGTTGTTTTTACGCAGTCAGTTTAATGACGAGATTCAGGTGATCCGAAACTATGGACAGTTACCGCTGGTAACCTGCTATCCACAGCAGTTAAACCAAGCAATGATGAACATTTTGCTGAATGCCGCCGAAGCGCTCAAAAACTGGCAAGGACAGAAAACCATCGCGATCGCAACGGATCTAGTCTCAGCGACAGCCCTGCAACCTACCAAGGTTCGCATCATCATTACCGACAATGGACCCGGCATTCCTCAATCAATTCAATCCCAAATTTTCGATCCCTTTTTTACGACTAAAGAAATTGGACAGGGCAGCGGCTTAGGTCTCACAGTGAGCTATCAAACCATTGTCAACCAACATCAAGGACGGTTGGAATGTGTTTCTGAGGTGGGCTTGGGCACTGAATTTATGATTGAGATTCCTGTGAATCAGACCCAACCTTAAAAGTATGGAATTGAGAGTTCAGAATTTGGAATTTAGAAAGTGCGGAGTTGGCACTATTACGGCATGGAGCAAGTTGTACACTACCTAAAGCCCTATGAAACTAAATCGAGATTGACCTATGGTGATTGAGTGGCTGAAGTTTCAAGTGGCGGAAGAGTTACGGGAAGCTTTTATTCAAAAAGATGAGGAAATTTGGACGGCTGCGTTAGCCAAGTGTCCCGGCTTTTTAGGAAAGGAAGTATGGATTAGTCCCCAAGCTCCTCAAGAAGTGACGTTAGTGATTCATTGGGAAACTCGCGAGGCGTGGAAGTCGATTCCGCAAGAGTACTTGAATGCCACTGAGAAGCAGTTTAGTCAAGCCTTTGATGAGAACACTTACAATATTGTTGCAACGGCGGAGTACAGTGTGCGTAAGTTTATTCAACCGCGTAGCTAGTAAAAAATTGATCTTTTAGATGAGTTGATCTTTAGGTGGGTTGATTGTGAGGCTGACTAACGCTGCTGAATCGCTTGATGGCTGGAAAGCTGGGGATTGAGTGTTGTGGGCGATCGCATCTTCACCCATACTCTGTAGCGTTGTTGAAATGCTGTAACGACGATTGGGATGCCTTTTTGTAATAATTCAGTCGCGATCGGATAAATATCTAACCGCTGCTCCAATTTGAACTCCTGAAATAGTCCATACAAATCACTTTGATAGCGTATTCCGGGGCGCACCTCGCCATCCACATAAAAGTTGAATGGGTGAATCATTCGTTCAGTCAACAATTTTGGAAACATCATACGCCTTACCTAAAGTCCCGCTAGCTTTTTCACATTGTATGTATATTATTAATAAGTTTTTTGGGTCAATTGTCTGAATAGACTAATGAAATTACTGAATCTTGTTCTTAAAACGGCTTAAGCCTTTAAGTGATGGTACTGAACTCTACAAAAATATCTGTTAATTTTTCGTTAATCTACAGATTTTGGAATTGCGAAGTTTGCGCCATTCTTGCAGTAGGTGAGTAGAATTCCAGGGTGCTTTTCGCAATTGAGACGATGAACCCGATTTTGAAACAGGAAAGATTTGGTGTTAGGTGTCGGGTTTCGAGGGTCAGGCGGACGATCTGTCAGTGGGCGATTGCAGTCGGGGTGTTGATGATCAATCTAGCGATCGCAATGCCAGTCGAAGCGATACCTAATTCGGGGCACTATTTGGCGCAGGCATCTGTAGAAGATTTGCAGCGTCATCAACAAGAATTAGACCAGCAGCGATCGCAGCTTAATCAGAATCGGACTCAAAACAAAATTCAGGAAAGCATTGAGCAGGGCAAGCTAAAAGGACTGCAAAAAAATATTAAAGTCACTCAAAGCCAACTACAAGCAACCGAAACTCAGCTAAAAACTGCGATTCAAACACTGCAAGGATTAGAGGTGAAACTGGCTGCTGCTGAGCAAGGCTACCGCCAAAAACGGTTTTCCACAATTGCTCGTCTACAATTTTTGCAGCGCCAAAAGCTAGATCGCGGCTGGGCGGTGTTGCTCCAAAGCGAAAATTTGAATGAATTTTTAGATCGGCGTTCTCAGCTTAAGCGCTTATATCAAAGCGATCGCAAACGGTTAGCAGTTTTCAAAACCGATGCCGATCGCCTAGATCGCCAGCGGAATGCAGTGGAGCGTAAGAAAACTAAAGTAGGGCTACTAACTCAAGAACTTCTG
This sequence comes from Sivoneniella epilithica UHCC 1019, assembly GCF_040830845.1. NCBI lineage: Bacteria > Bacillati > Cyanobacteriota > Cyanophyceae > Leptolyngbyales > Leptolyngbyaceae > Sivoneniella > Sivoneniella epilithica. The sequence goes on along the minus strand of NZ_JBFPDP010000048.1, from coordinate 2,287 downwards.
GCACAAAAAGCAGATGCAGAAGGACAAATTGCCTACCAAAAAACTTCGATTGATCGGCTCAAAAGCGATCGCCGCGCCATGGAAACTGCTCAATCGCAATTAGAGCAAGATTCCGGTACGATCAGCCTGCTGATCCAACGTTACGCGGCTCAAAATCGTTACAACATTGCCTTTCGCGGCACGGGGCAACTGATTTTGCCCTGTTTAGGAGAAATCACAAGCGGGTTTGGCTGGCGGATGCATCCAGTCTTAGGCTACGAACGGTTTCATTCTGGAATGGATATCGGCGCAGATTATGGCACCACCATTCACGCCGCCGATCGCGGCACGGTGCTTTTTGCTGGCTGGTATGGCGGTTACGGCAACGCGGTAATCCTTGACCACGGCGGCAATATGACGACGCTGTATGCTCACGCTAGTGAACTATATGTGGAAGAAAGTCAAACTATTCAGCGCGGACAGGCGATCGCATCTGTGGGTTCAACCGGGCTTTCCACTGGACCTCACCTGCATTTTGAAGTTCGTCGAGATGGCGAACCCACCGACCCCGCCGCGTTTTTATAGCTGAAATATGGAGATTTCTAGAAAACAAAATACCTGTACGGGCAGGTTTAGCAAAGGATTTTTAGCAAATGATTATCGACTATAGCTTAATGCCTTTAAACCGACACGCCTGCCGTAAATCAGCCATTGCAATTGAAACAGAATGACTCGCCGCTGCACAAATTGCTGCGTCACGGGCAATCGCGTGAATCTCTCCACCCCTTAAGGGCAACCGCGCTAAGGCGTTCCAGTCGATATCATCTGCTAACGATATTTGGGCTGGAAAAGCTTCTTGCCATAACGTCAAACGATTGGCTCGGTTGGGTTTTGGAAAAGTTAAAATCTGGCTCATGTGCTGCTGCCAGCTTGGTTTAATCAATTCCTTGCGCTCAGTAGCAAAAATTGTTAGTGCGATCGCCCGATGTCGCGCCGCCAAAAATGGCTGTAGTGCTGCCAGAACAGCATCTCTCCCCAGCCAACAGTGAGCCGATTTCAGTAGTAATACAGTAGGTGGCTCAGCGATTAAATCCAAGAGCAACTGGCGGTGTTCAACTAAGTTAAGGCACGCTAAATCAACTGATCTTAAGGAAACCTGTAACTGTTGAGCGATCGCTTTCGCAGCGGTGGTTTTTCCCGTTCCCCTTTCCCCTACAAACAGTACGACGCTGCCCAAAGAATCTGCGGTATCCCCCGTTTGAAAACCCCATTGCTGATCCACCGATTGAGCATACTGAATGCGATCGCCCAAATGCTTCACCAAAGCCAGCAGCGCATCGGGTAACACGAGCTTCGACCATAGCGATTCTTCTAGGGTCGGATTGATCTGCAAAACTGTGTTTGTGTCTACACCAGATTTCAGATTCTCAGGCTTCCAAGTATCTAAATTCAAAGCAGGCAAAGGAGGTTCAACGCTAAGAGCATCGTTTTTTTGGAGCCAGCGATCGAGCGTTGTGACATCAGGCTGATCGGCTAGCAAATATTCAACAATTTGATTGGTTAACTTGATCGGATGCTCCAAAAACGGCTCTGTGCTTGAGGTTGGTAATCTTAAAATATCGCGTTGAATTAGCGTTGCGTCTGTTGCAAATGCCAGCCGCGCCGATCTCCATTCCCCATCATTACGACACAAAAGCCGTAGCACTAAATCAACCGTCGGCAAGCCAGAGGCAGCGCTTTGATTCGACTCCTGCAAAAAGTTATAGAGTTTGCTATAGCGCCGACTTACTTCTGGGGCTAGCGCCATCAACACGACATTTTTCTCAAAAGGAGTCAGGCTCAACCGTTGGCACAGGGTCGGCAAACCCAAGGCAACTCCATGCTGCTGACTCACTCGAATTTTTGCTTCCATCTGCTGCTGATAGCTCAGTCCACTGCCACCTTTGCGGGGCATATCCGCAGGCGAGTCAGATGAAATCGTCCCTTCCAAACTCACAATCCCCTTCCACCAGTGGCTCGTTACCCGATCTGCCTGCGATCGTGCCACCTGTTCAATCTCCTTCGTGTCCTTGCGTTGCCGTGCCACCGCTGTCGCCAACACCCGATCCAGCCACCCTAGCTCAGTTCTCAAGTAGCACCAGTTATCAAAGAAAGGCTCGATATCCATAAGAAAAGGCAAGGGCGAGGGGCGAGAGGTGAATAGCGAATGGCGAAGGGTAAATAGCGAATGTAAAACTCAAAACTCAAAACTCAAAACTCAAAACTCAAAACTCAAAACTCAAAACTCAAAACTCAAAACTCAAAACTC
>NZ_JBFPDP010000047.1:33967-40363 GCF_040830845.1 Sivoneniella epilithica UHCC 1019 | reverse complement strand
GCATGATTGGTTCAGAGGTAGCTGCCGCTCTATTCTCTCCCATCTATCCACCAAAATAAAGTTGACAGCCTACTAGCCCCCTACTTCAACTCCGACTCGGATTGCTTGAACCTTCTTCCAAGGGAATTCTTCATAAAATTACTGTGAAGCTTTGCCGTCAGAGAATTATGATATTCTCTCAAGTGGTGACGCTTGTTGATAGCGATCTTTTCAGTGTGAGAAGCAGAACTTGTGCAATATTTTAATTTTTTACTAGCCCCCTCGGTGCGAGGGTATCGTCTCATTACCAGCGGATTGATGAGCATAGCTGCGGTTTTAGCCATTAATCCCCAGTCAGCGATCGCGCAGGTGACTACGCTACCATCGAACCTTAATCCAAGTCTAACCTTTCAGACAAGCGGACGCGAACGTCCTCCGGAAGTTGGCGATTGGTACACTACCCGTACCTCTGCCAGCACTGATAGAATCCATCGATTTTTCATCAGCGTCACCCCATCAGATTTAGCAGCCGCAGGCGGTGCAATTCCCATCCGCATTTTAGATGGAGAAAGCAATGGAGCGATCGATGAAATCGATGCTGGTGTATTTGGCACTGTGGTCTGTGTAGCAGCAGGTAACTGCGATCCCACCCGATTCACCTTGCTGGCTCCAGGCGGCGCAAATATTGGGACGTTGACCTACAACACTATTGGCGTACCCGCTGCGGATGGTCAAAATGATCTGTTGGGCACCATCACAACCCCTGGAATTTATCAGGTGACTAGTGAAACAGGAGCATTTCCCATTTCAGGAGATCCCACAGTCGCTTTAAACAATGACGATAACGGCTTCCTGATCCAAATTTCGGGCGTTGCCAACTTGCTGATTGGGCAATTTCAGGGAAATATCCAGCAAAACTCTGGGGCTTCCATTAACTTGAGGCTATTTACCCTGGTCGGTCCAGGGACAGGCACCCTGTCTTTCCGCAACTTTGATCTGGATGGCGGCGCTGTCATTAACTACATCAGCCCTCCAGGTGGCTTAGGCACTCTCCCAGCAACGATATCAGGGAATGGGGTCTGGAATGGCGGCGGCAACTTAGATACTGGTGCAGACAATATTGCGGGTTTAAATCCACTGAATGACGCAGGATCATGGGAATTTCAGGTGAATGGCTACACTAACAACAACCAAACCTTGTTTGAGGCAAATACTGGACCAACCCGCCTGCCGCTGTTTGATACCCCGCCCACTCGCGCCGGAAACTTTACGGTTACAACCGATACAACTCGCGAAACTCCGGTAGGGCAGCGGGTTTGCCACCCGTTTAGAGTAACGAACAACTTCTTTACTACCGATATCGTTAACTTGGTGCCCACTGGCACAAACCCCAACTACACCGCGCAATTCTTCCGAGATGAGGCGGGTACGGTGCCGCTGACTGATACCGATGGCGATGGGCAGGTAGATACAGGCATTTTGGCAGCAAGTGGTGGCTTTGTTGATTTATTCCTGTGCGTGACTCCTGCACCCGGTGCCATTCAACCCGACGGCAGCATTATCACCGACACCACCACGATTACTGCCACGTCCTTTATGGATCGTAAGGTGCGTGCCCAATCTGGTGCAGGTGCTCCGGTGCCGCAGTCGGTAGTGAAAACGACGCGCCCCTTGGCTGCTGGGGCTGGAACGCCTGACTTTAAGGTGGTGAAGCGGATTACCAATGTGATTCGCAATGGGTCACCGCTGGCTGGGATCAATTTTGACGCAGTGATTGATGATCCGACGGATACCAATGACACGGCGGCGGGTTTTGCCCAAATTCCGCTTGTGGGTGTGACGGCTGTACCCATCACTACGCCAGTGCAGAGTAATGATGAAGTAACTTACACGCTTTATTTCTTGTCGGATGGCGCATCTCCGGCGATCGATGTCAACATTTGTGACTTGATTCCTGGTGGGCTAAGTTTCATTCCTGGATCGTTAGAGGTCAAGCTTGGGAGTGCGGCATCGCTACCCGGTGGCAACTTTTATGCGCCCTTAGCACCGCTGCCCAACAATAACTCCTGCACAATTCAAACAAATCCAAATGGTGCGGCGATTTATGGGTTGGGCACTGTTTCTAATAGCCCAGGCAGCAATTTTGGCTTCGCCCGTTTCCGCGTTCGGGTAAATTAGAGGTCTAAAATACCCGTCAAGGTGACCGAATCGTACCATAGCGAATTAAGTAAGGGATTGCGCTAAGCGCTGATAGACGGTAGCCAGGGCGGTAGCATCACCCACGTTTCCTGGAAACAGCACAATGGGCAGATTGGGAAACTGAGGATGGTCGGCAGCGGTTCGCACCATGGAAACGCCGGGTAGCACTTGACCTAATAGCCATGCCGTTCTCAGGGCTAACCCAGTACTCAAAGTGTCGTTAGAGGTGATGCCGCCTTTGCTAATTAAAAAACCGATCGCGTTTGGTAGGTTCTGTAAGACATCCATCAGCAATCCAGACACCGCTTCGCCAAAATCTAATCGGGTTTGGGCATCATCAAAGGTGAGTTCATGCCGACTGGTATAGACTACCGAAGTTTTACCATCGGCATAGATTGCGTTTGTTTGCTCTAGAATTTCGGCTAGAAGGTGCGATCGCGCCTCTTCTCTATCCGGTGCCAACAGCCGCGACACCTCCACTTGCACCCCAACAATTCCAGGTTGTTCTAATAAGTGCTGGAGTTGTTCTGTGGTTTTTTGAACGTGAGACCCGACAATCACCGCACCCGGTTTGCTGTTCCGAACATACTGCGCCATGGCTTCAGGGGCGATCGCTTGAGCAGGCAACGCCGCTAACGCCGTCAGCAAACTAGCAGCACTCCGAAACAAAAATCGTTTTCCTTGATCTGCCGCTGCCAGGATATCAGCAGCAAATCGGTTCAAATCCGCTTGCGTCTCTGCATCCACCACACAGCACTGGTTATCATGCAGATGCAGCAATCGTTCCAATACGCCTTGACGAATCTCTGCAAGCAAAAAGCGCTCAACCTGCTCGGCTGGGATGCGTCCTTCAGTCTTTTCTGCGACGTAATCGGGCAAATAGCTATGGCTGTAGCCAAACACAGAATCCTGGGCAAACTCGGTTTCATGCACTGGAGTCTCCACGCCATCCACTTTTAAATAGTGAACGCTATCACGGGTAGTGCGCCCCCCTTCAAAAAAGGCTGGAGTCAAAAAGTGAGCATCAAAAGCGCCTAGTTCTGAAGCAATCACATCGGTTTCAATCGGATAATGTCCGCGCAAAGTAGAGTCTGAACGACTGACAACCAAAAAATCTTGGATATTCTCTAAATCAAGCGCTTGCTTCAGATTTTGGCAGGCTTCACGGGTGACATCTGCTGCTTTCTCAGGAGTCAGCGATCGCGTATTCGTCAGCACAAAAAATATCGGTGCGTCATCCTGCAATCCCAGCCTGAGCGTTTCTACATCCCACTGCATCAGCAGCAAACAGCTATGCACCGTTTGGGAACCAGTTGGATCATCATCTAAAACAATAATTTTGGGACGAGTCATTTTTGTTAGAGCGGCTGAAGTGGCTATGACCATTATTGAGCTAGCCGAGTCCCCTTTTACGCTTGAGCGGTACAACTCCTTCGATAAACTTGTAGCGAGTCAGCCTGCGATCGCCCTGATAAATTAAGCTAAATAGCCAATCAAACCGCGCCATTGAAGAACAAAACACAGATTCAACGCGATGTGCAACTAATCGCCCTCACCCCAAACCCCTCTCCCCAAGGAGATGGGCTTTCGGACATTTCTGGTTCCCTCTCCCATTGGGAGAGGGCTAGGGTGAGGGCAGTCTTTGCAGGCATCACAGGCAAGTCGCACATCGCGTGATTCACCAAGAATAAACCTTTACCCTCTAGACGTTTCCTCCCATGCTAATGTACAGTTAAAGACTGTGAGTTTTTGACCAGCGAAACCTATGCTGCACGCCCAAGAAATTATCCACTCGATTGAAGTGGAACAAATGAAATCGGATCTGCCCATTATTTATATTGGCGATACCGTTAAAGTCGGTGTGATTATTCAAGAAGGTGGTAAAGAACGCACTCAGCCCTATGAAGGAGTTGTCATTGCTAAGCGTGGCTCTGGCATCAACCAAAATCTTACCGTGCGTAAGGTTTTTCAAGGAATTGGAGTGGAGCGCGTTTTCCCCATTCATTCTCCTCAAATTGAAAGCATCAAAGTGCTGCGGCGTGGTAAAGCCCGTCGTGCTAAGCTTTACTATCTGCGCGATCGCGTTGGTAAGGCAACTCGCCTGAAGCAGCGGTTTGATAGAGCTTTGTAACTATTTGCAATTAGCTTTCAGTCCATAAATTAGCTTTCAGTCCATAGTGGTTTGCTGAAAGCTAATTACACTCAATGCTAAACTAGCATTATTGAATGCCAGTTTTTACTCTTTTGCGCTCTTAGTTCAGTTGGTAGAACGCAGGTCTCCAAAACCTGATGTCTGGGGTTCAAGTCCTCAAGGGCGCGCTTTTTTATCAGACAACTTGAGCCTAACTTGTTTGTTATTAAGCAAGATTTAAGCAAGATTTAAGCAAGAATTTTAGGTGCAACTGGACGATCGCTTCTCAGTTTTGCCCGTTCGTGTGCTTCCTCATGTTGCGCTGCTGTAATCCAATGGTGATAAGTGTCGTGATGGACCGCAACAGAATGTCCCATCTGTTGGGCTGCGAAAGCATCAGGTATGCCATAACGAACGGTTCTGATCGCCCAACAATGCCGCAAGTCATAGGGGGCAAACGGCATTTTTGCCCGTCTCAAGTAGCAGGTCACTCTATCGCCATAGTCAGAATGCTGCTTACCAGTCACGGGTGGCTTAATCACTTCCCGAAGGTTGAACGTTTCAATCCAGTCGGGGTGATATGCCCAAGCTTGGTGACCGTTCGTCTTGCTCTCAATCACCCTCACCGACTCACCGCCCTGGAGTAACTCATCCAGGTCTAGATAAAAAACCTCATGATTCCTTAAGCCGAAAGTTGCCATCATGCCATAGACCCACTTCCAGCCGGGATTGATCAAAGCTTGATAAAAATCTACGATCTGCTGATCCGTTGGCAGCGATCGCGGGTCTACCTTCCTTGCTGAATATGTTCCCTGTAGCGGCTTGAAATCGACCGTTAAGCCTGCTGTTTTGGCTAGCTGACCCAATGCCGTACAAAAACGCTTGCGGGTCTTAGAATTGGCTTTAGAAGCCTCTACAGCTTTCAGCAATAAATCGACTGTGAGCATTTTTGATTGAGGCAATCGCTTAAACACGTCTGCATAGTCCGTTTCCCATGTAATCGCTGCTATCTGAGGACGCTTTTCGCTCTCAAACTGGGCGATCCATTCCTCTACCGTCTCTGGTGGCTTATGCCGTGCAGTTAGGTAAGGCAGCCAGTCAAACTGTTTGCAGTCCAGGAGCGCTCCCACTTTACGCGCTTCCCTCTCAGCGATCGCGATTCCCGTTGGGGTAGCAGCAATGTCCAAAGTAATTCGTTGCTGATGCTTGCGTGTCTCATGGCTAGTTGGTTTAGGGGGTAAGGTTGCTTGAAGATACAGCTTCTTACCGATTTGTTCAATCCGAACTCGAACCAAAGCGTTTTTGAGTCGTTCATTCGCCTGGTCTAGTTGGCTCATGCTATCCGCTCCTGTTTTATTCGTTCAAATTCGGCTCTCTTGCGGTAGGTATCCAGGCAATGGCTTAAATGGTGGAACTCTCCCTGTGTGAGGGAATAGCGGTTCTTTCGCCATTTTTGGTAAAGCGGCTCATGTTGCCAATCGCCAGCGGGGTCGAGATCATTCAGCACATCTCGCAACACAGACAAGTGGGCGATTTCATTCAGGCGATCCATCGCTTACCTCTGCTGCTAGCTCAAGCCAAAAATTAGGGTCATTCAGCAAGTTTTGCGCCTGCTGCATCTTTTCCTCGGTGTAAATGTAGTCCAGCATTTCAAGCTGGATAGCACCATCTTCCCCGGGTGCTTGGGGTTGTTTGCGCCTAGGAGCGCGTGTTGGCTCAGGACGGTTAACCATTGTTCCTCCTGGCTTCCACTGCTGCCCAATAGTCTTGAGGGGTGATGTCTTCCGGAATCGGTGCCATTGCGACTGTGGTTTGCGTTATTGCTGCTTGTGCTTCGTATTGAGCAAACTCTCGTTTGTTTGCAGCTTTAAGCATTTCTTTCTCCACCCATTGCTCCATCAATGCAGGTTTTTGGGGTAGTAAATTTGCTCTGTTAATCAGCCAGTTTCGATACTCCAGATCGCCCTCTTTTTCTTCCTCGCGCCCGATCTCTCTCCCTTTAAATGAATTAATTGTATTAATTGTATTAATTGGAGAGTCGCTAGAACGCTTACTGCTAGCTGACTTCAGCCGTTCGTTTTCCGGAA
>NZ_JBFPDP010000047.1:0-33870 GCF_040830845.1 Sivoneniella epilithica UHCC 1019 | reverse complement strand
GAATTGTGGACTGAGAGTCCGGAATTGTGGACTGAGAGTCCGGAATTGTGGACTGAGAGTCCGGAATTGTGGACTGAGAGTCCGGAATTGTGGACTGAGAAATGCGGATGATTAAATCGCCTTCTACCTCAAAATCGATGCGCCCCTCCAGCTTCAATTTGGATATCGCGTCATAAAAAGATGTTCTACTGATTGACAACTCAGCGGACACTTTTCGCGGGTTGATCCTGACTGGAGTTCCTATCTTTTGCGATGCGCTGACTAGGTAAAAGATTGCACCTTTAGCAGTCAAAAGACCATCTAGGCGGTCTTTTTTTACGTCTGAGGGCGTGATCCGATAGTGCGGTAAAACTTTATGCTTTCCGTTTGATTCGGTCATAACTATTTGTTTGGATTAATTCAATTGGATAATCAGGTACATCAACGCGGCTGAGATTGCACCCTGAACCGCGTTGATGAGTCCTTTAGCAACAGTCGCGGCGACCGTCTACTTCAAATTAGACGCTTGACCGTCGCTTGTCAACCGTCTATTATGAGTCAAGAAGTTAGCAAGGTCAGACCCGGATTGAAAGCACTTAGAAAGAAAGCAGGATTGACTCAGATTGAGCTTGCATTGCAGGTTCATGTGAGGGAACAAGCGGTTAGAGCTTGGGAAAATGGCGGCGCTGTCCCTAGCTTTGATACGGCTGTTCTGATTGCAAAAGCTCTCAAAGTGTCTTTGGAACGGTTAGCCGCTGAGTTCGGTTTAGAAGTTGATGGCACACCCAATGAAGAGGAGGAAGCCATGCTCAACTAGCGACAGCCTGGAATAGACAGGCGCACCCTCCAGAGTTTAGTTTCATGCCCGTCTTCACACGGGCTTCATTACCCACTTACCTAGAGAAAAACCATGACTGAAGAGAAGATCCCATACGCCTCCATCTCTTACGGCTCTTCCGACGAAGAAGCCAAAGAAGAAGACGAAGAAGAAGACGAAGACGAAGACGAAGCGGAAGACGAAGACGACGAAAAATAATCAAAAACCCGTGAGTGCGAATTTCCAGAGACTCACTCACGGGCTACCCCAATCACGAGGCAAACCAATTATGACCGAATACTTTGACGATCGCGTCACAGTAACAGTGACAACGACGAAGGAAGGCGCTGTGGACATATTGCATGGAATTGAATATGTCGCTCACGATTCCGCCGATCCTGGTAAAACTTGGGTAACCGTTGCTCCAGTGGAAAAACCCGACATCATGCAATCCAGCAATGTTGATCAGGCAAACCCTAATGAGGATAGCTGGTCATGACAGACGAAGAAGACAGAGCAAGGGATTTACAGCGCGCTGCCGCCATGAGTTTAGGCTCGGACACTGATGAACTGGGTGCCATCTCACCTCATCCCCATGGTGATCATGGCGATTATAAAGAGGACTACCCCAAGCCAGATCCGGAAGAGGTGGAAGCAATACTTAGGAGCTATGATAGAACGGACGTATCAGACGATAACTAACTATGTGGGACAGACGTGTTCTTGTTGGTAGTCGGGAAATTCATATTCTGGAAGACGTTCCAGAGTATGAAGGACTCTCAGATTCAAAGCATGAAACCTATCGGCTCCTGTGGGCACTTTCATTCATTGGCGGCGGCTTCGACCATAACCCCTACTCGATTGCGACAAGGGATTTTATGAAGCTCCTAGGACTGGGTAACAACCCGTTGCCGCTTCAAGCCAGATTTACAGGTCTGGAGGAGTTAGGCAAAATCAGGATCAACCGTACCAAGACGGCGATCGCTGCTTAAAAGTTTGATGTGAGGGCTTAGCCATATTGCCAGTGTGCAATGTGGCTTTTTTATGGGAATTATTAAAAAAGCCCCTCATCTTGTGTAGATAGAGGGGCTTGTAAGTATCTAGGCTTAGTTTACCCATATGAACGATCAAACTGTTTTGCTGGCTGCGATCCTCAAACTGGTCAATGGCAATAAAGAACGAAGTTTTGAGCTAATTAAAGCAATTCGTGAGCAGTATCCAGCTAAATCAATGGAATGGTGCTTGCAAAAGGTAATGTATGACTTACGCCACGGCAAGAAAATGTCACCGCCGGCGGCGCTAGTAAATCTAATAGTTACACCCTCAACAAAACCGACATTGCAACACTGGGGGGTGACTGGAGCCGTGCTGAGGGGAACTGAAGAAAAACCGTTAGCTATGAGTTCTCGCGATTTGAAAGCGTTGGCTGAAACAAAGCGGAAAATGCCATCTCAGTCAGCATCTGAATCCACAAAGCGGAAACTATACAAGCTTTTGTTAGGAGACGTTGAACAGGGTAGACGATTGGTCGAAAAAGTGCGAATCATGAACCCTGACAGAACAGAACAATGGGCAGTAGAAAAAGCAATTTATGATTTAGAACGCGATCGCCTGCGGGGTTAGTCATGGCTTCCGAGTCCACCCCGTTGATGCATCATTGGACAGCTTGATCAGAATCACATTCAACAGATTCTTAGATTCGATCGCGTCTAACGTTGCCTTATCAAAACGAGTATCAAACTCTTTTAGTATTGTTGCCTGACCTTCCGATAGCTGCTGATAATTGCGCTTCAAATGCTCAAAGTCTCGCTGAGAGGCATACTTCTTTTGCACAGAGGCAGAGTACCAACTGATCGCAGCAAAACACGCTGATCCAATAGAGAGGCACAGCACGACAAGCTGGAGTAATTCAATAGTCTGTTTATTCATTGCCAATATTCAATGTCTACAGTCCAGGGCACTGTAGGAAAAATATATGCTTTTAGCGCGATCGTCCGAAGTGGAAAGAAAACAGGCTGAACAACCTCAAATATCTGCCGTTCAGCCTGCTTCAAATACAGCCTCTTAACCTGAAAAAACTCTGTCCCGGTTGGCTCAGATTGACCAATCAAACCACGTCCATAGTTTGCACCGGGCAAAGTGTGAGTCAGTCTGATGAAATCGCTTGCAAATGTTGGCGTGAACTGCCAGCCAACAGTTAACGAAAAGCTGGACAAATACACCCACATAAAACTTTAGCAATAGGGTTCAGCAGCCGCAATAATAGCACCCGTATCAGAAACAACAAGATTAAGCGGCAACGTGACAGAGATGCTAGCAGTCTTTGCATCGGTGTTAATTGTCAGTTGAACTCTGTTGGGTTTGGCAATTCCAGGATCTGGCTCAAAAGCCTGTTCTGCTGTTTGCAAAAGTTGGACTATTTCCAATAATCCCGCTTCTAAAGTCGTGGATTGAATGTCTGTGTTTAGAAGTGTTGCCATGATTAAAATCCTTAAAAAATTACAAAAACCCAGAAAAAACGTGAAAGCAAATCTCAGAAACATTAAGGAGCTAGAATTCTCCGTCTGATCGGATTAGCTTCCAAAATTGTTTGTCCTTTATATGTTTTGCCAACTAACGCCGCAGGCGCAGTTCCAGCATTTGCTGGAGCGCATAGTACACGTCCATAAGTTGGAGGGTTAAGACCGCCAGCATCAAGAGTAACTCTGAAAGCTGTCACAGGATAGTTAAAAACACTCCCTTTTAACCGAATGCCTGCGGGGGGTATGCCTTCTACCCCTAAATCGGCTAAGAGATTTGTGTAATTAGCAACAGGAGCATTGAACCTAACATAAGCTGTTGGACTGATTGCAATGTAATAACGAGCCATAGAAACCTCATTTCTTTGAGATTAGTATTGACTTTGTAACACCTAAAAGTAATATTCATTGAACAAAATAACAGTCGAACCTTAATCATCGACTACTTTCATCAACAATCCACCAACAACAACCTAACTTGTAGCCTAGTAATTTTCCAGTTTTAAGTCTGCCTCTAACGCCAGACACACTTAAATAATTTGCGATCGCGTAATCTTCAAGTTTTACTAGTTTTTCCAAGTCATGCACCACACGACGATACTTGTATTGGTGACAAATTGCTGGAAATGGTCTTCTGCTAGTGTTCATAGAAATATGAGATCCAGGCAGGTTTAGTATTTCGCTGTCCGTTTTCAAAGTATTTTGCAATACGACAGACTAAATTCTTTTCTGCTACTCCACGTCCGCCCATAGGTCCGATTTTGAATTGATTGTTTCCTAAAAAGTCGTCATCTACTAGCCTAACTGCTTCAACCAAAGTTGTTTCGGCTTGTTCAGCGGATGCAGCATTTACAATAATTTTGCTGTTGTCTTTGAGAGTCAGTGACCCTTGATAGTTGCCACCTTGGTAAGGCGATATAGGTGGCTCGGTTAGTTCATCCCCGTAGTAGTGAGGAATCGTCATTTGATACTTAGGTTCTCCAAAACTTCCATCTTCTTTTAGTTCTGCAAATTGCAACAAGAGTTGTGGTCGATCGTTGCCAGGGCGTGATTGCCACCATTCAGGACTTGCGGCAATACAGCAATCTTCTGTGTCTTTGCATTTAACCGCTTCGAGTTCATAAACGCGATCGTGCAGCAACTTGATTTGCTCTTCTGTGCCTTCCAGTGCTTCAACTTGCTCGTTCTTAAACTTCGGCTCTACTTTGCCTGTGATTGGATTTTTCTCACATTTATCAAAAACTTTGACCATGACCATCACCATAGAGCAAGGTTCACATTCGCACTCACAGCAGTCGCCCGGTCTGGCTGGTTTTTGTGTTGGCGGTTTTGTTAGAGTTGGCGCGGGTTGAGGAGTTGGAATGGGCGCGGGAATAGGTAAGCCACTAGGTGAACCTGATGGAGAGCCACTAGGTGAACCTGATGGTGACGGCGCTGGTGTTGGTGACGGCGCTGGTGTTGGTGACGGCGCTGGTGTTGGATAAGGTTCAGGGACAGGCAACGGTGACGGCGCTGGTGAAGGGAAAGGAAAAGGATAGGGCGCAGGTGCTGGGAAGGGTTCTGGAAGTGCGTAGGGTAAGGGCTGACTGCCAGGTGAAGGGATGGGAGACGGCGCGGGAACTAGATAGGGAACTGGGTAGGGATTGGATATCGGATCACCTTGAGGAAATGGATTAGAGATCGGCTGTGTTCCGGGTTCAAGTACAACAACATTGATAGATCCTGTACTTGTCTCAAATTCGTTCTCATAATTGTATGTAGCAGCATAGGTATTGATTAGGGCTGCTAAGGTATCACCGCCAGCCTGACCGCCGCCGCTGACAGAGCTTGATGGTTGACCGTTTGGTTTTGGTGTTCGGACTACATAGGCATCAACCCGATAAAGCGCGTCAGCATAGATCTCTGATGGCGCGTTTACTGGAATGGGAAAACCGGGCATCCGTCCCGGCTGCATTGTTGGATTAAATGCCTGATCGATCGCCCCTCCCAGTGCAGCCCCTAAAGCACTTCCTATCACCCCACCAACCGCAGCACCAACCGGACCCGCAAAAGCTCCGACCGCTGCCCCGGCAATTCCTCCCCCCGTGCCGCCGATCGCTTCTCCTAAGCCTGCACCACCCAGAAGCGCTCCACCAAGTGCAGCCGCTGCTGCTGCTGCCCCACCGCCGCCGCCTGGTCTTGGTACACCTGCCGATGGTCTGGGTGTTGGAGCGGTTGACGGATATTGTTTAGGCTTAAATTCGTTGACGGGTTGCCATGGAACATCGATCGCCGGGGGGCGAGGGGAAGGTGGAGACGGCTTAGGAGTGGCAGGAAGTGGATCGAGTAGCTCACCTTGAATCGGAGCGGCGCTGGGAGACATTGCTCCAGCAGTAGGAGGTTTATATACTGCAAGCTGTCCCGGCGCTGTAGTGTTAAACGCGGGTGCGCTAAAAGGTGTGCTTTGAGCAGGCGTAGGAGCGTATAGAGGTTTGGTTGGAAAGGGTGCCATTCCTAGTTAGATTTAAATCCAGCAGGGACAACCACGTTAGAAACTTCCTGGGTATGCTGCCAAATTTTCACCGTGCGATCGCTTGAATAGTCATTGGATAGTGGCAAGCAGGCACGGATCAAAATCCGATAGGTATTGTCAGCAGCCTGAAAAATTTGCGCTTGTGCCACTTTCTGGGCGTTATCTGGTGTTTCCAATACTCCGATCGTGGGATTAACAAATGCCAGCGTGTAACCACTCCAAGCGATCAACCGCTCCAAAGTGTTGATATTTGACGGAATGTCTGTATCTAGAACTAATGAACTCATTTTATCGAAGTGAACAACGATTCAATGATGCCCAAAATATCCAGCAAAGTCTAGAAAAATATGGCTCCGAAGCGCCAAAGTTAGGCAGGTTTTAAGCAAGCTGCAATGGTACACTTTGCTAAGCTATACCTAGCAAGGGTTTTAGGTATAGGTGTTCCAGTCTCCAAAACCTGATGTCTGGGGTTCAAGTCCTCAAGGGCGCGCTTTAAAATTTGATTACTTAAGCTTAAAACCCTTGCTAATGTGGAATCTCAAAGTTTATTGAGATTCATGAATGTACTGAATGGTTCTTAAACAAACCTGAACATACGTCCAAATCTAAGCAAGATTTAAGCAGAGTTGTTTATAGACGGCATTGCTGAATCTGGGGATGAAATTTGTAGGGGTAATCCCTTGTGGTTGCCCTCGATCTCCGTCAGGGTAGTCACAAGACCTACCCCTACAGTTAGAAATCATACTGGCATTCAGCAACGCCAGAATAGGTAGATGAGAACAGGTTATTGCTGCTATCGTGTCAAAACTTGCGATCGCTGAAAAAGCAGCCCGTAAAGTTGGCGTACTGCGGGATTGTAAACTATGCTCATTAAAACCTGACTCTCAGGTGTTCTGTTTTTTCTGTATCTCTAACTGACCTATGACTAGCTGGATGCAACCGCCTCGGCTTCGGGGTGGAGAAGATGACAACACCCGCCGGGTTACCTGGCTAGAGCTATTCTATGACCTGGTGTTTGTTGTAGCGGTTTCGCAAGTTGCCCATAACTTGAGTCAAGATGTTTCGCTGAAAGGCTTTGTAGGCTTTGTGGTGCTGTTTGTGCCGTTGTGGTGGGCGTGGATTGGTGCCACGCTGTATGCCAATCGCTTTGATACGGATACGGTGATTCGGCGCGTGTTGATGGGGGTGCAAATGTTGGCGATCGCGGCACTAGCGATCAACGTTCATCATGGGTTAGATGATTCATCTTCCGGCTTTGCCCTATCCTATGCAGCGGCGCGGATCGTGTTGGTGCTGGAGTATTTATGGGCTGGCTGGTGCATTCCCACGGTACGGGGGTTAACCACGCATTATTCAATTGGTTTTGCGATCGCGGTAGCTTTCTGGATTATTTCCACTTTTGTGCCAGTGCCGCTCAGATTTGCATTTTGGGGATTGGGTTTAGCGGTTGATTTTGCTACCCCGCTCACCGCCCAACGGCATCAAGCAGCCGTTCCCCCTCATTTAGAACATCTTCCAGAGCGATTTGGACTGTTTACCATCATTGTCCTAGGAGAAGCAATTATTGCCGTGGTGAATGGCGTTTCCGAGATGAAATGGAGTGGTATCAGCGCCTTCAGTGCGATATTTGGTTTTGTCGTTGCCTTCAGCCTTTGGTGGGTTTATTTTGACAATGTAGATGGTTCATCCATTCGAGCCATAAAAACGTCGGGTCGGTTGCGAGTGTTTCAATTCTGGTTCTACTCCCATCTGCCTTTGGTGATTGGGATAGCTGCCGCCGGAATTGGCGTAGAGCATGTGATTCTGAATAAAGACGGAACGCTTCTAACAGACTCAGAACGCTGGTTAATCTGTGGCTCGGTGGCGTTGTGTTTTCTTTCACTGGCAGTGCTGCACCGTACCGGAATTATTTTTAAGTGCAAAGCTAGAACAAAACATCGATTAGCGGCTGCCGGAGTGCTGTTCATCGTCGCGATCGCGGGTGCCACTCTTCCAGCCGTGCTAATCATCGCCATCACTGCGGCAGTCTGCGCGATCGAAGTCGGGCTAGATCTCTATCAAGGTCGCCCAGCCATAACACCTCAAAGTGCCTAGGGCGTGTTATCAATTAGGTCAAATGACAGAAGCCCGAGATAAACTGCACCCAGAAAGCTCTGTACTCGCCTATCGTAGCGCGTCGCAATCGCTCGATATAAAGAAAATCTCGACCAGATGCCGCGCTTTGTACAACTCCTGGTCACACTCTCGTAGGATGGATCGCAGCTATAAATTCTATGTCATCCATAACTCTAAAAAACTATATCAATGGTGAGTGGGCTTCTTCCAACACCACTGATTATCTGGATGTAATTAATCCGGCAACCGTGGAAATTTTGGCACAGGTGCCGCTGTCTGAGGTGGGGGAAGTGGATGAGGCAGTGCAGATGGCACAAGCAGCATTTACGAGTTGGCGGAGGGTTCCAGCCGGCGATCGCATTCAATATTTGTTCAAACTCAAAGCGTTGTTAGAAACGAACCTGGATGACCTGGCGC
This sequence comes from Sivoneniella epilithica UHCC 1019, assembly GCF_040830845.1. Classification (NCBI taxonomy): domain Bacteria; kingdom Bacillati; phylum Cyanobacteriota; class Cyanophyceae; order Leptolyngbyales; family Leptolyngbyaceae; genus Sivoneniella; species Sivoneniella epilithica. The sequence continues at coordinate 25,511 of NZ_JBFPDP010000047.1, read as the reverse complement.
AAACCATCACGATGGAATGCGGTAAGACGCTGGCAGAATCGAAGGGGGAACTGCGACGGGCGATCGAAAATGTGGAGGTTGCCTGTGGCATTCCGATGATGATGCAGGGCTACAACTCGGAAAATATTGCTAGAGGCATCGACGAGTTTATGATTCGGCAGCCCTTGGGAGTAGTAGGGATTATTTGCCCGTTCAATTTCCCAGCTATGATTCCCTTTTGGTTTATGCCCTACGCGATCGCCTGCGGCAACACCGTGATCCTAAAGCCATCGGAAAAAGTGCCGCTGACGTTGCAAAAAGTGGTGCAGTTAATCGAGCAAACTGGTTTACCTGCTGGCGTAGTCAATTTGGTGAATGGTGCAAAAACCGTGGTAGATGCCCTGCTGGATCATCCGACGATTCGCGCGATTAGTTTTGTTGGGTCTACCCCCGTCGCCCAGTATGTCTACAGTCGGGCGGCGGCGACTGGCAAGCGTGCCCAGTGTCAGGGCGGGGCAAAAAATCCGGTGATTGTGCTACCCGATGCGGATATTGCTACCACCACGAGAATTATGGCAGATAGTGCGTTTGGCTGTGCTGGACAGCGCTGTTTGGCGGCATCGGTGGCGATCACGGTGGGAGATGCACAGCAAACTTTTACTGAGGCGATCGCGGAGGTCGCACATACTCGCACCGTGGGCTATGGGCTAGATGATGGCATTCAAATGGGAGCCGTAATCACATCGGATAGCAAAACCCGGATTGAACGCCTGATTCAGCAGGGAATTGATCAAGGTGCAACGGCTCTGGTGGACGGTCGCCAGCCCAAAATTGTCGGCTATGAGCAGGGCTATTTCGTGCGCCCGACGATTCTGCAAAATGTGAACCCCGATGGCAATATTGCCAAAACCGAGATTTTTGGTCCCGTGTTGAGTTTGATTCACCTGGAAACGATTGATCAGGCGATCGCGCTCATCAACCAGGGACAATATGGCAACATGGCATGTCTGTTCACCTCCAGCGGTGCGGCAGCCCGACAGTTTCGCTCCGAAGCTGAGGCTGGCAACATTGGCATCAATATCGGCGTGGCGGCTCCCATGGCGCAGTTTCCTTTTAGCGGTTGGAAAGATAGCTTTTTTGGTGACCTGCACGGGCAAGGACATCACGCCGTAGAATTTTTTACCCAAACCAAAGTGGTGATAGAACGCTGGCATCACTGGACGCGCCAGTTTTAGGGATAACCAACATCTCAAAGAGGTATTCGAAAAATTTAGGCTTGTAGCAGACGCGATCGCTATCGAACACCTGTATTATTGAAGCTGGCTCAAACTGATTTGTTTCAATGACTCGCAAACCACACGATAACTTTGCTAAACAATATTTGAAAGGACTGCTAGAACCGCTGGGGGCAGCAGAAACCAGTCGAGACATTTTTGAGGAAATGCAGCAGGTTGATGTCTGGTTTGCGCCAAACGCTGCAACCGAGACAACTCGTCAGGCTTTGGGACTCTTGGGACAACTCGTTGCGAATCCCTGTTTACTCGAACCGTTCCGTAACCCTGCCCCCATCGTAGAAATTCGGGCTTGTCTCAGTAAGCTGTTTGCACTGCAAGCCGAGGATCGACGTAGCGCAAAGCGCCAGGGGCAAAAGCGACCAGAAGCGCAACTTCCCAAACTGTGGCTGCTAGTGCCCTCTGCTTCCCAAGCAGTATTGCAAGGATTTGGGGCTAAGTCTCGTCCACTCTGGGCAGCAGGAGTGTACTTTCTACCAGAGCATTTTCATACTGCCTTGGTTGTCATCCATCAACTTCCAGTTACACCAGAAACGTTATGGCTCAGGTTGTTGGGGCGCGACCGCGTACAGGCGCAGGCAATGACCGAATTGCTGGATCTGCCGCCCGACCATCCCCTGCGAAATGGAGTGTTAGAGTATCTGACAAAGTTGCAAGTGAACCTACAAAGCCGTCAAAATCTAAACATAGAGCAAAGGGAGTTGGCAATGAATTTAGATATTGCGTATGAGAAGTGGCGGCAGGAAACTCTTCAGGAGGGTCGGCAGGAGGGTCGGCAGGAGGGTCGGCAGGAGGGTCGGCAAGAAGCTCTGCGGGAAGAAATTGAAGACTTGCTAGAAGTTCGGTTTGGCGAGTTAGATTCCGAACTATCCAGGATTGCTTTTACATGGATAGAGTTGCCCAAGCGCGATCGCGCCCGGTTGCTGTTGCAACTGCCAAGCCTGTCTCGTGAGGAGTTGATCGCCCAGTTTCAGGATAGCGATCGCTGAGAAGTTGGGGCTAAATCTGATGCAATGTCCCGAATGCGGTTGCGGTTTAAGTGGGGCAATCTTAGTGTTTTCAATGTCCCGCTTTCTGGAGGCAGCGATCGCAGTCCCTGTTCACTCAGATCAAGGTCTTCTATTTTGTCTGTTGACGCTTGCTCAATCACCCGTAGCAGTTCTTCGTCAGTCATTGGTCATCACCAAATATGTCATTGGGCAAAAATGAACCCGGTTGCCCTGCCAATTTATCTTTTCATTGGCTCTGCATAAAAGGCTCAAACAGGGATAAAATAGCGTCCAGAATCAGCCGACCTTTTAATCCGTATTCTCGTTCCAAGTAGTGGTGCAGTTCGTGAAATTTGGAATTATTGTGTTTCCAGGATCAAATTGCGATCGCGATGTTGCCTATGTCACTCGCGACTTGTTGCAGCAGCCGACTCGTATGATCTGGCATGAAGACAGCGATTTGTCTGATGTGGATGTGGTTATCGTTCCGGGCGGGTTTAGCTATGGTGATTACCTGCGCTGTGGCGCGATCGCCCGATTTTCACCAGCCATGCGATCGGTGGTAGACCATGCTAATCAAGGTAAGTTTGTCCTGGGAATTTGTAATGGCTTCCAAGTTTTGACTGAGGCGAAGTTGCTACCGGGCGCGTTGGTGAGAAATCGAGATCTTCACTTTATTTGCGATCGCGTGCCTCTGCGGGTCGAGCGCACTGATCTGCCATGGACTAGCCACTATCAACCTAGCGAAGTGATTACGCTGCCCATTGCCCACGGTGAAGGTAGCTACTATGCCGATGCCGACACGCTTAAGAGTTTGACCGAGAATCAGCAAATTCTGTTTCGCTACTGCTCTGCCGATGGCATCACTGATGCTGCCAATAATCCCAATGGCTCGGTACAAAACATCGCTGGAATTTGTAATCTTCAAGGCAATGTGCTGGGAATGATGCCCCATCCCGAACGAGCCGCCGATCCGGTTTTAGGCTCCACCGACGGCATTCAGCTATTTCAAGGCTTGCTTGCAGCCCTTGATGCAGATATTCCAGCAATCAGAATGGGCTAATTTTTTACTCCATCTTTGTATTTCGTTACAATTTTGTTCTTAAACATTTGTAAACTGTATACCAGGCACTTCTGGATGCCCCACTGTTTGAAGGATTTTCTATGAAGCAACTGGTTGTCACTGAGCGCGTCTGCCTCATCGGTCACGTTCTATCCTTAGTGTTTGGCTTAGCTGGGTTACTGCTGGTTCTGCCAAATCCTCAATTCATCGCACAACTACCGTCCATAGGTCAGCAGCTATTTGGGCTATCCATGGCAAATGGTGGAGTGGTCTACATTGTGTTGGGTGCGATCGCCGTGGCGCTGTATGCCTATCGCACGTTGGGCTGGCAAAACTTACTAGGCTTCATGCTTCCGGCTATATTTTTATCGTTGGGCAGCGAGCTATTGGGAACCAGCACTGGCTTTCCCTTTGGACACTATAGCTATCTCAGTGGTTTAGGCTACAAGATCGCAGGCTTAGTGCCTTTCACCATTCCACTCTCGTGGTTTTATCTAGGCTTTTCTACTTATGTGTTGGCGCGCAGCGGATTGGAAGCGAAAGGGATGAATGGCTGGAGTGCAAAAATCGGCGGAATCGCGATCGGTGCCCTTCTCCTAACCGCCTGGGATTTTGTCCTCGATCCAGCAATGAGTCAGGCGGCTTACCCCTTTTGGGCATTTCAAGACGTGGGCGAGTTTTTTGGAATGCCCTACCGCAACATTACGGGATGGCTCGGAACGGGACTGGTGTTTATGACGGTGGCAACGGTGTTTTGGAGATCGCCAGATCTGCCGCTCAAACGCAGTCAGTTAATGACTCCATTGGTGATATATCTGGTCAATTTTGCCTTTGGTGCCTTGATTACGATCGCTCAATTAGATGTGCGGTTTTGGATTCCAACAGCGATCAGCATCATCGTGGGGGTTGTTCCGGCGATCACTCTGTGGTGGAGCGCTGGAGCCGATGAGGTGACCGTTCGAGACCCCGAAATTACTCCATTTCAACTCCTCTAATCATGACGGTAATCCCGTATTAGCTCACTCCATACAAGGTCAATTCGGTTGATTAGTTTACTCGGACAATTTAGCGGACATTTGGCACAAGCAACACGACAAGCAGATCAGTGGTCAAATGTCTGCTTTTTTGTGCTGTTGTTAGTCCAGCTTCCCGCCGCCGCCATTTTGCTATCGCGCCTGCTCAGAGGACCCACTCGGTTTCCGCCTTTACGTCCTCAACTTGCCCAGCCTGCTTTTTTAGGCAAAGTAAGTGTGGTCGTGCCAACGCTCAATGAAGCCGAGCGGATCGCGCCCTGTTTAGCAGGGCTGAGTCGGCAAAGCTATGAAGTGCGAGAAGTCATCGTCGTGGATAGCCATTCCATGGATGCCACACCGGATCTGGTCAAAGCGAAACAACAACACGATCCTCGGTTTCGATTGATGAACGATGATCCGTTGCCAACCGATTGGGTGGGTCGTCCATGGGCGCTACACACTGGCTTTTTGGCAAGTTCTGAGCAAAGCGACTGGATTCTAGGCGTAGATGCCGATACTCAGCCCCAGCCTGGTCTGGTGGCAAGTTTACTAGAAACAGCGATCGCCCATCACTACGATTTAATTTCCCTCTCGCCTCAGTTCATCTTGAGCTATCCGGGTGAAATTTGGCTACAGCCTGCCTTATTAATGACGCTGGTGTATCGGTTTGGGGCAGCCGGAGAAACGAGCAATGCTCCAGAACGGGTGATGGCAAATGGACAATGCTTTTTTTGTCGGCGATCGCTCCTCGCTCAAGTGAATGGTTACACCAGCGCCAAGCGATCGTTTTGTGATGATGTCACCTTAGCGCGAGAAATTGCTGCTCAAGGCGCGAAAGTTGGCTTTTTGGATGGAGCCAAAGTACTGAAAGTGCGAATGTATGAAGGAGCAGCGGAAACCTGGAAAGAGTGGGGGCGATCGCTGGATCTAAAAGATGCCGCTTCCCCTGCTCAAGTATGGGGCGATTGGCTACTGTTGCTGCTAGTGCAGGGATTGCCGTTACCCCTAACAATCTTGTTATCAATCCTCATGAGCAGCGGACAGACGAATCTGGCAATGCAGAGTTTACTGGCTTTAAATCTGCTACTGCTGGTGATGCGGATTGGGCTAAACTTTGCGATCGCCCCTTCCTACGATCTCTCCCAAGCCAAAGCCTCCTGGCTATTCTGGCTGTCTCCCCTCGCCGACCCACTTGCCGTTTTACGAATTTTCCTCTCCTCTATCCAAACCCCCAAAAGCTGGCGCGGTAGAGTTTATAAAGGATAAGCTAAATTTTCTAATCGCTGATAGCCATAAAAGTCTGAAAACATTAATAAAGATTCTGCCTATTCATCCGTTTTGGAGTGTTATTAATAGCTAGATGTCTTTAGTTCCCTGTTTTGTGGTGGCACTTTGAAAGTTTTGAGTAAATGATTGAACGTATGATCAGCTTCAACACAGTAATTCAAAAAATATGAGCCGAAATATACGTTTGTTTCCGACCTACTCTCAAAAAGAGAATCAAACGACAAACCATTGCCTCCTAATACTTAAAATGTTGTATGAGGAGAATCCCAAGTTTTTATCAGAAGCACTAGGTGCGCTATTGGGTGAAAATTTTTCTGGTACAGTAGGCGTACAGTTCACACAACAAAGAAGGGGTAAAGAGAGTGTTCCCGATGGGGAAATTACTCAGGAACCTTTTTCTATTTTCATTGAGACAAAACTCGGCAGTAATTTTGACAAAGTTCAACTTCTAGGACATCTGGAAACTCTTAAACAGAAACAAGGTCAAAGGGTTCTGCTTGCTCTAGGTAACTTTGAGCAGGATAGCGCCTACCATCCTGACTTTCCAGAAATCGAAGGTATTGCAAAAAGTTATGACGTTTCTTTTGCTGCCGTTAGCTTTGAGCAGTTTCTTCAAGCAATTCAACTACCTTACTTGCCCAAAACTCTAGTTGATGCAGTATCAGATTTAGGTGAGTATCTTGATGAGAATGCTTTGTTACCATCCTGGAAATATCGATTAGATATTGTCAACTGTAAAATGAGCTTTGATAGTGTATTGCAATACAAGATTTACACATGTCCAACTCAAGGCGGTCAGTATAACCATCGACGCAGCTTGTACTTTGGCACATATCGTAACAAGCGTGTTGAACAAATTGCTCAGATTGAGGCTGTTGTGGATCTAGAGTCTGAAAGTGAAGCTACCTTGATTTGGAAGAATGACAGCCGATCAGAAGTAGAGCTAGTCAGAATTGCAGTAGAACGTCGTCAGCAAACAGGAGATTCTTGGCATCCAGTTCGCGCCTTCGTGTTAGGTGAGTTATTTGCTACTGATTTTATCAAAGCGAGTTCAGGCGGAATGCAAGGCAGTAAGCAATATTTTGACATCGGCAAATTAAAAGTTGTTGATGCACAGGATTTAGCTGCAAAAATCAGAGGAAAAACATGGGAAAACTATGAATCGTTGATTAGTTGACTACTAGTTATCGGTGTGACCCGCCGAGACAGATCATACTGCGTTGGTGCAGACGGAACAGAAGTTATCTACAGGAGTTTGAGGTTACTTGCCGCCGCACAACTGCATCAATGTTATGCCCAAACTTTAGATACGATCGCACTGATAGATAAAATTTATTGCAAGGTGAACGTGAGCTACGGAACACCAAGACAATATCTAGAAAGATTCGAGAGTTGAAAGCTCAGATTGCGCGTGAAGAAGATGAATCGGTATAGCATGATTGTTCAATGGTCTGATGAAGATCAGCTTTTCCTCGTCACGATCCCAGAATTTGCCGATCTCGTTGTGATGCCTTGTACTCATGGTAAAAATCGTGAGGAAGCAATTCATAATGGTGAAGACGTGATTGAAATGTACTTGGAAGCTTGGCAAGCCGAAGGCGACCCTATCCCCGAACCTCGGACGCTTCAGGTTGCCTAATGACCGTAGTGATTACGATCGCATCATAGAAACGTTAGACCCAAAAACTAGAGGCGATCGCCCTTGCCTCTCGCCGTCTCAAAGCATCTTTGTCTAGTGTTTCAGTTCTTCGCAACCGTTGGCTTTCTCACCCAGATCGTAAATTATGAGCGATAATGGTTCTCGTTCCTAAATAGAATGGGCACTCAAACAATGGTCAACATGGCAACAGCAAATTCGGTTCCTGTGACCCTGCTCACAGGCTATTTAGGCGCGGGCAAAACCACCCTGCTCAATCGCATTCTCACCCACGAACACGGCAAAAAAGTCGCGGTGATTGTCAATGAGTTTGGAGATGTAGGCATTGATCACCAGCTAATTATCAATGCGGACGAAGAAATTTTTGAGATGAACAACGGCTGCATTTGCTGCACCGTGCGGGGCGACCTGATTCGCATTATTGGCAACTTGATGAAGCGACGAGATAAATTTGACCATCTGGTGATTGAAACCACCGGGTTGGCTGATCCGGCTCCCGTCATTCAAACCTTTTTCATGGATGAGGATGTGCAGGCGCAAACCAATCTCGATTCAGTCGTGACCGTGGTGGATGCCAAACATATTTTGCAACACTGGGAGGCGGAAGAGGCACAGGAACAGATTGCTTTCGCCGATGTGATATTGCTCAACAAAACTGATTTGGTCACACCCGAAGCGTTAGATGCCTTGGAACGAAAAATTCGCAGCATGAATGCGCTGGCTAAGATCTATCGGACTCGCAATGCTGAACTAGAAATGGATGCGTTGCTGGGAATCGGTGCGTTTGATCTCGATCGCGCCCTTGAAATTGATCCAGATTTTCTCAACGAAACGGCTCACGAACATGACGAAACGGTTGGTTCCGTGGCGATCGTAGAATCAGGTGAAATCGATGGCATCAAGCTCAACGAATGGCTCGGTAACCTGCTGCAAACTCAGGGACCCGATATTTTTCGGATGAAAGGCATCTTGACGATCGCTGGCGAAGATCAGCGCTTTGTGTTTCAGGGCGTTCATATGCTGTTCGATGGCAAAGCCGATCGCCCTTGGAAAGCCGGAGAAACCCGCAAAAATGAACTGGTTTTCATTGGTCGAAACTTGGATGAAGCTCAACTGCGCGAGGATTTCCGAGCATGTTTGGTGTAAAAACAAAGAAACAGGGTGGGTTTGAGCGCCACTGGCAGGGAACCCTAGCGGACTATGTGACCGCGATCGCGTGGTCGCCCAATGGTCACTATCTGGCAGCGACTTCTGCGGCAAGTGAAGTCAGCTTACTCAATGTCAAGTTACAGCATCTTACCTTGCTGGAAACGAGTAGTGATCAGTCGATGGACTGCATTGCGTTCTCCCACGATGGCAAATTTCTCGCCGCCGCTGGACAGCAAGGGCAAGTGAAAATCTGGCAGGTACAGTCCGAGTCACCCGTGCTGATCGCCACGCTGGAGACTCGCTCCACCTGGATCGATCGCCTAGCATGGAGTTCGACCCATCATCACCTTGCCTTTCAATTGGGCTTTTGTCTGCAAATTTGGGATGCAGCCACCGCTCAGGTTGTCGAAACCTTGAGCTTAGATGCCACCGCTCAGGATTTTTGCTGGCACCCCGATGGACAGGCACTCGCGATCGCCGTGAAAAATAGTGTTCGCATTTGGAACACCCAAACCTGGGAGATCGAACATGATTGGGAAACAGCAGCACCTAGCTCTGCGATCGCCTGGTCGCCTGACGGGAAGTACATTGCTGCTGGAGGACACGATCGCACTCTGCTCGTGTGGCAGTGGGGCGTTGAGTATCCTTGGCGAATGGAAGGATTTCCTGGTAAGGTGAGCCACCTTGCCTGGTCAGATAGTGCCTCCTCGTCTGGTGCGCCGTTGCTGGTTGCCAGCAGTGCAGATGGGATGGTGAAATGGGAAAAAGACCAAGATGAGCAAATTGGTTGGAATGCTACCGAGTTGAAGCACCATCAAGCAAAGATTAGCGCGATCGCCTTTCAGCCTAAGTCCTTTTTATTGGCTTCCGCTGCAAAAGACGGGCAGCTTTGCTTATGGCATCACGCTAAAACGCTTGCTTTGACCCTAGAAGGCGCACCGCATGGCTTCTCATGTTTAGCATGGCATCCTCAAGGGCAGCAGCTTGCCGCAGGTGGAGAAAATGGAGAACTGTTTATCTGGTCTCAAGCGCTTCCTGGAAAAGGGTTTGGACACCGTTGAACCTACTGCCCCCTATTTTAGTGTTGACAGTTTATGGTATTGCGCCATTTTAAAGCTTGACGTTCTTTTTCTCTAATAAAACTATCTTTGCCGTCCATGTAGCTTTCCCGATGATTGGGAAACTTGGCTGCTAAACTGCGCTTTAGCTGGCTATAGTGTTGTGCCGCTTCGGGATGAGCAATCATATAATCTCGAAACGCTAAGTGGCGATCGCTTTCCGGTGACCCGTATTCAAAAATATGAACATGATGCGTTCTATCACCCATTGCATTATGCTTGCGGAAATATCGACGACCCGCAATGCCAAACTCACCCATGACTTCATAGCCTAGCGCTTCCATGGCTGCATTTCGAGCCTCCACTTGGGCAAGATCATTTACCTCAACTAGAATATCAATAATCGGTTTGGCGTAGATGTTAGGAATAGCGGTGCTGCCAATGTGATGAATTGCTGCAATTGTCTCACCTAGAGCAACACTGATTTTTTTGGCTTCGGCTACAAAAGCATCTTGCCACCTTAAATCATATGGAATAACTTCTACTTTCATAGATGTATTGAAACTTTTTAAACACCACTTTAACTGAGTCTTCTATCCCCACTGTAAAATAAAAATTTTGCGTCTTCGTCAGTCACGCTATTTGTATGACACACTATTTTCGCTCAAATGTAGAAGCTATGGCAGGTTACGTTCCTGGAGAACAACCCAAGCCCGGAACACCTATTATCAAACTCAACACCAACGAAAATCCCTATCCGCCTTCTCCAATCGCCATGGACGTATTGCGGACTTTAGACAGCGAGTGTCTGCGGCGGTATCCAAATCCGTTTGCCAATGACTTTCGTCAGGCAATCAGCGAAGTTCTGGATGTACCACAGGACTGGATTATTGTGGGGAATGGCAGCGATGATATTTTAAACATCCTAGTACGTGCCTGTGCCGATCTCGATCGCAGCGTGGTTTATCCCATGCCCACCTATGTTCTGTATCGCACCTTGGCAGAAATTCAGCCTGCAAAGGTAGTCGAAATTCCGTATCCCGATGATTTTCGTTTGCCTATTGCGGAACTTGTCGCGGCACAGGGAGCGATCACTTTCATTGCATCGCCCAACAGTCCTTCGGGGCACGTTGTCTCTACAGACGATTTGCGAATTTTGGCATCCAAGCTGACGGGTGTGCTGGTGGTCGATGAGGCGTATGTAGATTTTGCTGATGAAACAGCGCTACCCCTTGTGAAAGAATTTGACAATGTAATTATTGCCAGAACCTTATCCAAAGGCTACTCTTTAGCGGGTCTACGGTTGGGTTTTGGAATTGCGAATCCAAGTTTGTTAAGTGGTTTATTTAAAGTCAAAGATAGCTACAATGTCGATGCGATCGCGTGTTTAATGGGTGCTGCTGCCCTGCGCGATCAAACGTATAAAAATGAGTGCGTAGCTAAGGTAAAAGTATCTCGCGCTAAGTTGCTGCTCGACCTCAAACAGCTTGGTTTTCAAGTGCGCGACTCCCAAACCAACTTTCTGCTCGTCACTCCGCCCAAAAGCAATGCTAATGATCTCTATCTAGCGCTGAAAGAACGCGGCATCTTAGTCCGTTACTTCAAACAGCCTGGGCTTAACGACAAACTTCGGATTACCATCGGGACAGAGTTGCAGAACCAAAGCCTGATTGAAGCCCTGATTCACTTAGTTTAAGACAGCTAAACTGGCTAATTAACATCAAGCACTCAATCAGCTTTTTTCATCAATGGGAACTGCATGTTTTGAAGGTCTTAAGGGGACTCCTCGATATTTGGAATAAACCTGAGTAAACTCAGCGCCAATTAACAAAATTTGAGCAGAGTAGAATACCCAAATTAGCACGACTACCAGTGATCCAGCGGCTCCATAAGTTGAGCCGACGCTGCTGTTTCCTAAATATAATCCAATGGCTAACTTGCCAATATTAAACAGTATGGCAGTGACAGCGGCACCGACCCAGAGGTTTTTCCAGGGGATTTTAACATCTGGCAAAAACTTATAAATGGAGGCAAACAAAACTGTAATAACACCAAAGGAAATTAGGAAGTTAATCACTTGTCCCAGAATGGGAAGACCTGGCATTAGATTATTAAAAACATGACTTACTGCTGCTAAAACACTAGACAGGACGAGAGAAACTAACAATAAAAAACCAATGACTAAAACCATGGCAAACGACAAGAAACGAGAGACTAAAAAACTACGAATTCCCTGTCCTGGTTTTGGTTTAACTTCCCAAATAGTGTTAAGTGCGGATTGCAGTTGACCAAAGACTCCCGATGCCCCAAACATCAATAAAATAACCCCAACGATCGTAGCGATCGTGCCTCCAGACCCCGGTTTATCCGCATTCTGAATCATTGCCTGAACTGCTTCTGCACCCTCTTTACCAACCAATCCCTGGATTTGGCGAACCAGTTCTCCGCGTGCAGCTTCTTCACCAAACACAGCACCCGCGATCGCGATCGCAATCAGCAACAGTGGAGCTAAGGAAAACACGGTGTAATATGCCAACGCAGCAGCTAATACGGGGACGTTATCCTCTTTCCATTCTGCGAATGTTCCTTTGATCAACCGCACACCATCTTTAAGCCGCATGTTTTTTATCCAATACTTCTAGGCTCATAATTGGTTACATTTTACCTATCCCGCATCCACCGTAGGAATGAAAACTGAGATCGCAGGGTTTGAAGGCTAGTTAATGCTTCAATCAACCCGCTGAAAAACCGCGCTGAAGTTGGCGTTCTTGGATGCGCTCTAGGCTGCCCGTGGGAATAGCGGAGATCAGTTGGCGGGTGTAGTCTTGCTGAGGCTGGCGATACACAGTTTCAGCGGCACCAATTTCTTCGATCGCGCCTTTGTTCATCACCATAATGCGATCGCTCATAAACTTGACCACGCTCAAATCATGGGAAATGAAAATATAGGTTAAATCGAGGTCGGGCTGATTTTGCAGTTCTTTGAGTAAATTGAGGACTTGCGCCTGCACCGACACATCCAGCGCCGATACCGACTCATCGCAAATGATGAACTTGGGATTGAGCGCCAAGGCACGGGCAATACAAACCCGCTGGCGTTGCCCACCCGAAAATTCATGGGGATAGCGATTTATAGCATCGGCAGTCAGCCCGACCCGTTCCAGCAGTTCTTGGGCACGATGACGCTGTTGGGCGCGATCGCCCGGTTTGCTGTGAATCTGCATCGGTTCCATGATCGCGGCACCGACCGTCATGCGAGAATCGAGGGAGCTAAACGGATTTTGAAAGACAATTTGCAGATCTTGGCGCACACGGCGAAGGGCTTTCGGCGACAACTGAGTAATATCTTGCCCATCAAAGACAATTTGCCCATCCATCGGCTTAATCAGTTGCAAAATAGTGCGCGCTAAGGTGGATTTGCCACAGCCCGATTCGCCGACTAATCCCAAAGTTTCGCCGGGATACACGTCAAAGCTGACATCATTCACTGCCATGAAGTAGCGTTTGGTTCGTCCAAAAATGCTGCGAATAGGAAAGCCAACCCGCAGATTTTTGACAGAGAGCAGGGGCGTTTTTTGTTTGAGATCAGTCAATCGCTGAGCCATTTCTTCCGGGCTAACTTCTTGCGCCATTTCAAACGCCCGGTTGATGTCGGTTTCGCGTTCTTCGATCAAAATAGTGCCATCTCGCCCGGTGCTGACCTGCATAAAATCGGAAACGGTGGGGAGTTTTCGCAGGCGGCGATCGAGTTGGGGACGGCAGGCAAGCAACCCTTTGGTATAGGGATGCTGCGGGTTAGAAAAAATCTGCCAGACGGGTCCCGCTTCGACAATTTTGCCCTGATACATGACGGCAACTTGGTCGGCAATTTCGGCGATGATGCCCAAATCATGGGTAATGAACATGATCGACATACCGCTGCGATCGCCAATTTTTTCAGCTTGAGCATCGCGCAGATCGCGTAATAAATCCAAAATCGTCGCCTGGACGGTCACATCTAAGGCAGTGGTCGGTTCATCGGCAATTAGCAATGCCGGATCGCAGGAAATCGCCATGGCGATCATCACCCGCTGCATCTGACCACCCGATAGCTCATGGGGATAGCGGTTTAGAAAAGCATCAGTCAGACGATCGCACTCCCGACGGTTGCCGTTAAACTGCTGTTCCAGTTGGTCATTGCTGGGCAGCAGACGTACTTCTTGTAAGCAGGCGATCGCTTCTTGCTCAGCTTCATCTTTAGACAGACGCTTATGTAGCTGAATCGCTTCCACCAGTTGAAACCCAATCGTAAAAACTGGGTTTAGAGAAGTCATTGGCTCCTGAAAAATCATCGAAATTTCGCTGCCCCGATAGTCCTCTAATCGGCGATCGGATAGCCTTGCCAAATCAACCGATTGCGCTTGATCGGCTCTCCCCCAAAATAAAATCTCTCCGTTTGTCACCTGACCGGGCGTAGGCACCAACCCCATCACCGCCAGAGAAGTCACCGACTTGCCTGAACCCGATTCGCCCACAATTCCTAAAGTTTGCCCCCGTTTCACCTCAAAAGAAATTCCCTTAACAGCTTCAACGGTTTTTCCATCGCTCTGAAATTGCACTTCCAGATTCTTCACTTGCAAAACGGTGTCATTCATGGGGCACAGGAACAAAAGGTTCTTGGATTTTAACAGTCTCTTAACGGGTTTCGGATTTTAGAAAGTTTTGAGTTTTGAATTTTGAGTTTTGAATTTTGAGTTTTGAATTCAATATTCGCAATTCGCCCCCTGACCCCTTATCCTTTCGCGACGGCGATCGCTCTGACATCGCCTGCTTGATCAAACAAAATTCTGGGTTTCAAGATAATACCCAACAGGAGCAGCAGCGATCTCAATTCTCCAGGGCTATTGCGTCGTTTCCATTGTCCTGGGCGACAAAATAGCATTTCCACTAATCTTCGATGGTCGTTTATAGGCATCATGGGATCAAATTGGATTCTCACCGTTGAAAATTCATCCTGGATATCGGTATGAATGGCGATGCCTTCAAGCTGCAATGACTCCTCCAAAATGTTAAGTGTGACGGGTAGAGATTCTTCTAAGTCCAAGGGCGGGAACCCAGTTTGAGTCAAGGCAACTTCTGCACCGCCCTCTGAAACCATGGTCGTGATTCCCCAGAAGCTAGGGTGTGGAGTGTGTGAAGTGTGGGGCGTGATTTGCACGGTGCGCCGCAGGTCAAACCAATCATGAGGATCAGGACGGGGCACATCTAGCAAAATCAGTAGGGCGATGCCTAGCATAATCAAGTTATAACTGCTCCACAGCCAGCCAATTCCCATGCCTTTAATCGATTCAGCCCGGGCAAGCGCTTCAACGGGATCAAGGGGTGCAGCCGCCCAGCCGCCTTTGATCATACACATGCCTAAGTTGCGCCAGAGGCTAATGGCGGTGATGATGAAAAAGGTAATCAGGGGAATAGCAAGGTTCCAGTTATAGGAATAGCGATCGCTGGAGGTGCCTTTGGGCGTAACGTTAAAGCCTTTAGAAAAGGGGTTCAGCATCACTTGAACCACTGTCCAAGCGAGCGGTACTGCTAAGACTAACGAGTAAATATCGGATAGAAGCGCTGAGCGCGATCGGTAGTTTAGCCAGGAAAATACCGATAGCTGCACCACATAGTAGGGCAAAAAGAAATAGAGCAGTTGCTCTTCTGTGGCTCGCACCGGAATCACGTTGAGAAAAGAATAGGCAAGGGGGATCACCAAAAAGCCGACTCGCGACAGGCTGGTAAACCAGTGGAGTAAGCCTTCTAAATGTGCCAGCCGCTGCAAGGGCGTGAGTCCGCGAATCGTTAAGGGATTCGATTCAATAAAAAAAGCTTGCAACGTTCCCCGTGCCCAGCGCAATCGTTGAGTGGCATGGGCATCCATGTTGTCTGCTGCGAGTCCGGCGCTCAGTTTTTCATCTAGGTAGACCAGTTGATAGCCTTGGGCAGACAGGCGAATTCCCGTAAAGTAGTCTTCGCTGAGGGATTCAGTAACAAAGCCACCCGTAGCTTCTAAGGCGGTTCGGCGGACGACAAAAGAGGTGCCGGAACAAATGACGCTGCCTGCTGCATCGCGAATCGGCTGAATTTGACGGTAGAAAACCTCTTCTTCGGAAGTGAGGACGTTTTCCAAACCCAGGTTTCGGGCGATCGGGTCAGGATTGTAAAAGCTTTGGGGCGTTTGCACCAGTGCCACTGAGTCGGTTTGGAAGAAGCCAATGGTGCGGGTCAAAAAATTGTGGGTTGGGATGAAATCGGCATCAAAAACCACAATCAAATCGCCATTAGTTTGGGAAAAAGCATGATTCAAGTTGCCTGCTTTGGCATGACGATTATCGGGGCGCGTCATGTATTCACAGCCCAATTCGGCGGCTAGGCTGCGAATTTCTGGACGGCGAGTGTCGTCTAACAGGTAAATCTGCTTGTGGTCATACTCCATTGCTTGGCAGCCAATGATAGTGCGGCGCAGGACAAATTCTGGCTCGTTGTAGGTGGGAATGAAGACATCGACGGTTGGCGTAAACTGCCCTTCTTGTACCACGATCGCATTCTGATTTGCTTCTTCTCGGCGATCGCGCACCCGCAACATCAACAAAAGCTGAATCGTACTACTTGCCAACATCAACAGTTCTAGAAAAAGCAATCCCAGGCTAAAAACGCCGTTCGTTGGGTTGGAAAGATTTAAGGTAGAGAGCGATCGCCACAAAATGTAGCGCACCGTCAACGCTAGGAGAATACTCACCACTACAATTCGTGCCCATCCTCGCGGTTGAGGAGAAAGCCACATCACCCCCAACGCCACGATCAGCAGCAAAACCGTGGGCACTAAAATGTAGTTGCCTGCCATCATGGGAACTTGTAACCACCAAGGCGGTGATTTTTGCAGCGTATTGAGTTGGGCGAAAAGCCGAGGGATCAATCCTTCTCCGGCAAACCATGCCGCACAAATCAGCGCTGCCAACCCAACCACACCCGACAAAATAAGGGTAGCGGCTTGAGGTCGCACGATTCGTCGTCCCCGATTTTTCAATCTTCGACGTACAACTTGAGAAATTGCCATCAATGCTTCTCCATCTGATCGAGAACTGAGTTGATTGTGAACTATTCTTCAAAAACTCAACGTGATCAAGGTCGCTTGTCAAAGGTCGCTTGTCAGAAGATATACGCGGCTCGTCCATCATTGGATCACACAGGATCGCATCATCGAACAAACAATAGCCAGACACCTACTAAGGCGATCGCGGCTCCAAAAACGGCTCTCAGGCTCACTTTTTCGCCCGTGGCGATCGCAAAGGGAATGACAAACAGAGGGCTAGTGGCGCTCAGGGATTGGGCGATTCCGGTTGGCGCATATTTTAAGGCGATTTGCTGTAACCAAATACCTAAATAGGTGCTGGCAAAGGCTGCCATGATAATGATTCCCCATAGCTTGTGAGATCGCAGCGGTGCCAGTTTTTGGATGGGGTGCTTTTGGGCTGAAAACCAGATGAGCAATATTAAAATTCCTGCCAGAAGCCGTATCAAGGTACTCCATAACGGATCAACATCAGTTCCAGCTAAAGCGGCTCTTGATAAAACTGCCCCGATCGCTTGCCCAACGGCGGCTACTAGACCTGCAATGATGCCGCGTAAAGGCGGATGGGTCAGGGTGCCATTGGGTTGGGGCGATCGCTCTAGGACAACCCAGGTGACTCCCGCGATCGTCAACGCAATGCCGAGCCATGCTAGCGGTGCCAATTGTTCCTGCAAAAAAACCAGCGCTAGAAAGGCACCCAAGGGCGGGGACAGAGACTCCAGCACTAAGGCGCGTCTTGCTCCTAGAGAATTGAGCGCGGCAAAATAGGCGGTATCGCCCATGCCAATCCCAATCACGCCACTGAGCAATAACAGCAGCACTGGCATGGGGCTAGCGCTGGGTAGGAGTTTGCCGAAAAGCAGCAGGGTGAGGAGCAACAGCGCGATCGCAATCAGCCCCTTCACTAAATTCAGCACCAATGGCGACACCTGTTGCCCCACTCCGGTATAAACAACCGAAGCCGCCGCCCAGATCAACGCCGCACTGAGCGCCGCCACTTCTCCCCGAAAATTAGCTAACATCCCCGACTACCAGTTCCACATAACGGGATTGTCATCCAGGGGATCGGTGACTATTTGCCCGATCGCGCTAATCTCTGCCAAATCTTCTGGAGATAGTTTCACATCAGCAGCAGTGGCATTGGCGATCGACTGCTCGGCATGACGAACGCCTGTAATTGCTTGGGTTTGGGGTTGGGCAATCAGCCATGCTAACGATAGATTGGCAAGGCTAGTTTCGTAGCGATCGGCGATCGGGCGCAGTTTGGCGAGTGCTTCCTGTGCCCGGACAAAATTTTCACCTTGAAACAATTTATTTTTAGCCCGATTATCAGCGGGATCAAACTGATGATCGGCTGAAAATTTTCCGGTCAGTAACCCTTGTGCCAGCGGTGAATAAGCGAGGATAGAAATTTGATTGGCGATGCAATAGGGCACTGCATCTTTTTCTACAGATCGCCAAAACAATGAATAAGCAGGCTGCAAACTATCAATTCGTCCGTGCTGAGCCGCTTCTTCTAGCTGAACCCGCGAAAAATTAGACACGCCGATCGCCCGAATTTTGCCCTGTTGTTTCAAGTCAGTTAGGGCGCGCATGGTTTCTGCGATCGGCACAATTTCACTGCCAAACGCTCCCGAAGCCCAATGAATTTGATAGAGGTCAATGTAATTGGTTTGCAAATTTTTCAAGGAGCGATCGCACGCCTCAATCACTTGCTCATATTTCAAATGATTGGCAAAAACTTTGGTCAGATAAACCGCCTGCTGCCGCACATCTCCTAGCGCCTCAGCAACAATTCGCTCTGAGTGACCCTGTCCATATACTTCAGCCGTATCAACCGTGGTGATTCCCGCATCAAATGCCGCCCGAATCGCCTGAATCGTTTCAGCATCTTCCACACCCACCCACATACTTTTCCCGGCTTGCCAAGTGCCCGTAATGATCGGCGTGATCCGAATTCTAGATAGTCCTAATTCTCGTGTTTCCATGCCGCTATCCTTAAAGTGGAGTTCTTGGAAGGGTCGAAAGCCCCTTTTACTGTAGTGGTAAGCCGCTATGGAGGAAACATTTTCTTGAAAAAACTCTTGATAATCCTGAGCTAAATCAGCCTCACTCATTTCGGCGTTGCTAAATCTAGATATGAAATTCGTAGAGGAAATCCCTTGTGGTTGTCCTTATCCCAGCAAGGGTAGGCACAAGGCGCTACCCCTACAAATGAAAATCATGTCTGCATTCAGCAATGCCCTCATTTCTATGAAGACATCGCCTGACTTGAAGGAGGATAAATAGCAACCACGGAGGGTTTTGGGGGATCATTCGCTTGTTTACTGGGCCAATTTGACCCGATCGGAACTTTGCGGGTTTGGATAAATTCTTTGCCGTCGGTGGTCTGCATGGCAAACTGTCGCATTTCGGCTGCCATATTTTGACGGATGCCGTTAACTTCGCCGGGATGCTGAATGGACAGAAATAAAGCGCTATCGCCGGATGCAAAGCATAATCCTGTCGTTTCGCAATCCATCGGCGCAATTCCAAATAAATGGGGTTGCCCTGCTGCTTTGCCAGAAAGCGGCATATACCAAATAGCATTGTTGCCATAAATACCCCGCAGATTGGAAGGAGTGATGGGCACTCCTTTTTCGCGGCGATCGGCTGGCACTTCTCGATTCAGCTTGTCAGACGACATATCATTCATCATCCATAGATTGCCCTGACCATCGAAGGCGAGGTTGTCGGGATTGGCAAATCCTTGTCCACCGATCGCCAGTTCGCCCCCCGTTGCCGCCATTGCCCAAGTGAAAGTGTTGGCATCAGGTTCATTGCCAGTTTCTACTAGCCGCATGATCCACCCAAATTCATACGCCGTACTGCCATCAGGACCTTTGAAAATACGAATATCGGGGCTGCCATCGTCTTTACTAATGCCGCCAGAGGTAAACGCAATGAAAAGTGAACCATCGGAGGCAATTTTGGTGTCTTCTGGACGGGCGGTGCAGGTTGCGCCTATTGCATTGGCGGCAAAGTGAGCATCAATCAAGATTGCGCCTTGCTTTTCAGCGTCACTGCCCACATAGAGATCGCCCAAGTTTTTATATTTTTTCTGAAACGCTTCAGTTTGGGCATCATTATCTACTTTAAAAATGCCACCTTCGGGACGTTGGGGCAAGGGCAGCATCACCCCGCTGAGGAAGGTGGGTGGCGTGGGGGCGATCGCGGTAGTCGGTGATAGGGGAAGCCAACGTCCAGTGCCATCTGCCTGAAACTGCGCCACATAGAGCATTCCATCGCTCAGCAGTTTCGAGTTGGCTTTATCTTTGGGATCGGTAACAGCAGCTTTGCTGACAAATTTATAGAGGTGTCCACCCCGGCGATCGCAGCCTGAATAAAATGCCAGCGGTTTGCCTGCTGCCACCCGTACCCCAACTGCCTCATGGCGATAGCGCCCTAGCCAGGTATGCTTGGTGCCATAGTCGTTCGGATTAGCAGGATCAAGCTCCACCATCCAGCCGTATTTATTGCCTGCTAGCCCAAACACATTGCCTAAGCCCGTCAGTTCTTCATCGGTGATATTGAAAGGGCGATCGCTAGGGTCAAAAGAGGTGCCATCGGCATACACAGGCTCAGGCACTTGCACTTGCACGTTTTCTTCGGCACTGAATACCGTGCCCCAAGGCGTGGTGCCGCCCGCGCAGTTTTGAAACGTGCCAATAATTTTATCGCCTAGTTTATCTACATAGCCCAGTCCTTTCGTTTTTTGAAAAATGGCAACCGCTGGACCTGTGGTTTTCAAATAGCGCCCATCTTCTAAGCCGGAAATCCCGGTAATGCGGCGTTCGGCGGCAGACTGCGAGCGCGCCCATTTTCCTGTGGGCGATCGACGCAGGGCAATGATTCCTACCCCTTGATCAATCAAGCCTTCCTTGCAAATCGTTTTCACCTGCTGCTTAATCGGATTGCTATCCGGTAGGGCGTAAGCATTCAAACCCGGAACCTGATCTCCCTTAATTGCTTTTGTAGCGGCTTTCACGGCTTGATCCACGTCCTGAAGCGGTAACGCCTTCCCGATCACTTGCTCATAGGTCTGTTGCCAGGGAATCGCGCTAATATACTCAAAATTAACGGACATGAGGGCTTCATCAGGGCTGGTTTCAATCAGCGCCAAGTAGTCATTGTTGTAGCCAAAGCGCGAGTCGCCCACTTTATCGCCCCAAGAGGCAAGCACGTCGTAGGTAAATCCCTCTGGCAAAACTAAATCATCCACTACTTCATATTGGCTAAACTCAGTCATTTGGCGATCGCTGGCTAAAGCATTCATCGCTAGCGGCATGGGTCCTTTCACGGGCTGAAACGCTGGCTTCACTCCAGGATTAAATGGAGAACCGCCAGTAGTTGAGGATTGCTGACCGAAACGAACGCCACAAGCGGTAGTGGTCGCGGTGGCACCTAAAAAAATCAGAAAGTGTCTACGATTGAGAGTCATATTAGATTGCTTAAAATCCCGCTCTGAGACGAATCTAACGCGATCGCTTTAAGGCTCGGTTAATGAGGGCAATTTTTGTCTATGAAAGCTGCTAGGTTGGGGGGCAGCGGTTCTGTTAGGCGATCGCCCTCACGGCTGCCTGTGCATCTCGGAGCAAGCCTTTGGCAATCCGAAAAAGCTCTTGCCCAGTATGCAAATAGTCTTCGTCGTAATTGGCAGTGAAGTACTCTAGCTGCTCAATACCGTCCTCCACGCGATTCAAACAGTAAAAAAGATGTTCTGCGGCACCCGCAACACTGGCAGGATTGGGCAGAGAACGAAAGACTTTTTCGGCTTGTATTAGCCAGTCTTGGCAATCTTCTAAATAAAGCTGGAAGTCCCGCATCAGTTCATCGTCAAACGGATCAGCGGATAAATCATTAATTTCATCTTTGAGCGGATCTAAGATGTCGCGGATCAGTCGATTCACGGGCGTGTAAACCAATTTGAGCCATTGATCTAGCTCCGTATCGGCTTGCTGTCCGGTTTTTTGCTGCTTGCGATAGTGGGCTTGGGCAGCAGCGGCGCTCTGTTGACGTTGTTTTTTGGAAGAGTGCCCACCGTCCGATGAAAACCCCGCTGCGTCTAATTGAGTCCGGTAAATTCGCAACTGATCATAGGATCGGCGATTGTGGGGATCGCCCAAAATCTCGTAGGCGGCGTTCACTTTCGCTATTTTTTCGTGATTACTCGTGCTGCGGTTGCGATCGGGATGAAAAAGCTTAGCAAGGCGGCGATACGCCTGCTTAATTTCTGCTTGGGTTGCCGTCGGGCTAACCTCCAGGATGCGGTAGTGATCGGGTTCTGCCATGCCACTATTCTATCGCGCTTGCTAGAACACCAAAATCATACCCTGTGTCACTTTCTGCTGGGTCGCCCCCTAAAAAATCATGGAAATACCATTGACATTTGTTAGCTAAAGGTTGCCTGCCAAAATTTGAGCAGCGGTTAATTTTAACGTTGGAAAGACGGAGGACTGAACCAACGCTTTGCCCTGAAATTCTGTCAGGTCATAAAACTCGTGATCGAGCAAACCAATGGTAAGTTTCTCGGCGATCGCGTCTACAATCCAGTACTCAGGGATTTCTAAGAGTCCATACTCGGAGCGCTTGGAGCGATAGTCATCCGCCTGGGTAGACGGGCTGACAACTTCAACAACCAGCAGTGGCGGCGGTTCGTTGAAGTCAATTACGGCTTCACGATTTTCCATTGCCTCCCACTGCACCAGCGGCAAAACGGTCACATCAGGGATGCGGGATGTATCCCAGCGTCTACCACGGGGAGAACGGATGCCAACGAGGGAAGGCAAGGCAACCCAGGATTGTCCTGATTGAGCGATCGTGTCTTCAAACTGGCGGACTAGGAAGCGAATGATATTGCCATGTTTCCCGGTTCCCAGACTCATGGGAACGAGTTCTCCATCCACAAGTTCATACTGAGTGTCGGTGCCATCGTTATACGCGAGATAGTTCTCAAAGGTGAGTTTCTCAGTGATGGTCGTCATGAGACTGTCTCCTGCTTGTGTCCTCTTTTCCCTCGTTTCTTCACTGCCTACCCGCTATTTAGCCAGTTTATTTATTAAGAGGAGAGAGTCAGTTCTGGGTCTTGAAAGAGGGGTGTACTGAGATAGCGTTCACCAAAGCTAGGTTGGATAGCAACGATCAGTTTTCCTTCGTTTTCAGGACGACGGGCAACTTGAATGGCGGCATAGAGGGCGGCACCGCTGGAGATTCCAGAAAGCAAGCCTTCTTCACGAGCAAGCCTCCGACCGTAAGCGATCGCCTGATCATCCGTCACTGTAATCACTTCATCAATCAGGTTGACATTCAGCACGGGCGGCACAAAACCTGCGCCAATCCCTTGAATTTTGTGGGGTCCAGGGCGCCCCCCGGATAGGACTGGGCTGTTGGCAGGTTCCACGGCGATCGCTTTAAATTCGGGCTTCCGCTGTTTCAACACTTCCGCCACGCCCGTAATCGTGCCACCAGTGCCAATTCCCGCCACAATCATATCCACCTGCCCATCGGTATCGTCCCAGATTTCCTCTGCCGTGGTTTCGCGGTGAACTTGAGGATTCGCCGGGTTGCGAAACTGTTGCAACATATAAGCATTGGGCGTACTGTCTACAATTTTTTGCGCTCTTGCAATGCAGCCACTCATCCCTTCAATGCCGGGAGTCAGTTCTAGTTCGGCTCCATAGGCACGCAGCATTGCCCGTCGCTCTGAACTCATCGTTTCAGGCATGGTCAAAATTAAGCGATAGCCCTTGGCGGCGGCTGCCATTGCCAAGGCAATTCCGGTGTTTCCAGAAGTGGGTTCCACCAACACTGTTTTTCCCGGTGCAATCAAACCTTCCCGTTCTGCTGCATGGATCATGCTAATCCCAATCCGATCCTTGACGGAGGCAGACGGGTTCATACTCTCTAATTTGAAAACGATTTGGGCGACACATCCCTCGGCTTGAGGAATGCGATTCAGTTGTACGAGGGGCGTGTGACCGATCAGATCGGTAATGTTATTAACAATTCGCATGGTGTTTGATCGAGTGGCGATGGACAAAGTTGACTGTAGATTGAATACTGAATCAAAAACTAAAATAGTTTCCAGCACAGAAAAATCCTTGTAAGGGTTGGTTTTGTAGCTGATTTTCTGGCAGAACCGTTGAATCTTAGCTAAACCTGCCCCAACAACGGCAGAATTTTTATCTCCCAAGAATTTCCTAGATGTAATACATGATATCTAGCTGACGGCGAGCATCGCGCTTTTCACAAATATCTTGTAATGTATGGCGCTGGAGAACGGTTTCGGAAGCGGTATGAGCTTCCTGCCAAATTTCACAAATAACCGTATTCTCAACGGTTTTTGGCTCATCGTCTTCTGCCATCTGAGCATCGGCACCTTCCAGGCAGTTCATGACTTCGAGTAAGTTAATTTTCCAAGGTTCTCGCGATAGGACATATCCTCCTTTTGCACCGCGCTGCGATCGCACTAAGCCACCCCGCCTTAATGCCGCCAATAGTTGTTCTAAATAGCGATCAGGAATATTTTGCTGAGCCGCGATTTGGCGAATTTGCAGGGGTTCGCCCCCGGTATAGTGGGCAGCTAATTCAACCAGGGCAAGGATTGCGTATTCGTTCTTAGAAGAAAGTTCCACAGGTTTAAACCAAGGTAGTATCCAGAAGCGATCGCCTCTTTAGATCTATCATACTACGGTTCATCACTAGGGTTTCGATAGTTTATGGCTGATTTTTGGCAAACTCCCCACAGCGGCTATCACTGGGATGGTCGCGATCGCCGTTTTTTTGAAGGGTGGTATTTCCGGTTGACCTTGCCAGATATTCGTCAAACCTTTGCGTTCATGTATTCCATTGATGATCCCCAGGGTCAGAGTCCCCTGAGTGGCGGAGTTGCTCAAATTTTAGGTATAGATGAAGCGTATTTATGTCGGACATTTCCAGCGGTGAAGGGATTTTGGGCGGAGCGAGAAAGGCTGGGGTTGGGGCATGGGAGGGGTGGAGGGATGGAGGGGTGGAGGGGTGGAGGGAGAAAATTGTTGGAGCCGGAGAGGTTCGATCGCACGGTTCAGGAAGGCTATCAGGTGACGGCGACTTTGCATCAGGGATGTTTGCGGGAACCATCGGGGAAGACTGCACGCTGGTGCTATCGGGTGCAGCCGATCGACGGTTGGGGAAATCGGGGTGAACGGCAGCGATCTACGGCGGGATGGTTAGCATCATTGCCGATTTTTGAACCGGGCTGGCAGGTTCTAATGGCGCATGGGTTAGCAACAGGCTGGATGGAGTGGAACGGGCAGCGCTATGAGTTTTGCAATGCGCCTGCCTACGCTGAAAAAAATTGGGGGGGAGCTTTTCCGCAAAAGTGGTTTTGGATGCAATGCAACAGCTTTAATGGCGAACCAGAATTAACCGTGACGGCAGGCGGTGGACGACGACGGCTGCTCACCTGGATGGAATCGGTGGCGATGGTAGGGATTCATTATCAGGGGCGATTTTATGAATTTGTCCCTTGGAATGCCAAAATGCGATGGCAGATAGCACCTTGGGGCGATTGGCGGATGTGGGCTGAAAATGATTTATATCGGGTAGAACTGGTGGGGAAAACGGCGCGATCGCCCGTCTTAGTGCGCGTTCCTACCGATCAAGGTTTTGTTTTTACTTGCCGAGATACCACTCAAGGCGAACTCTCACTTACCTTATGGAATCGGGCAAGCGATCGCCTGATCATTCAAGCCAACAGTTCCCTAGCTGGCTTAGAAACCGGAGGCACACCTTGGCATGAAACCTGGATCGGTTGATATAAGGTTTACTGGGTATCAAAACTCAAAACTCAAAACTCAAAACTCAAAACTCAAAACTCAAAACTCAAAACTCAAAACTCAAAACTCAAAA